>JASLEW010000617.1 GCA_030150965.1 Thermoanaerobaculia bacterium
CCGGCCTTGCCGGCGCCGCCGACGGATCCTTGCGCGGCCGGCCGCGCTTGCCGGCATTCTCGCTGCGCAGCTCTTCGAAAACCGGCAGCGCATGCTCCGGATAGCGCTGCTTGCGGCCGCTGCCCACCGAGGGAATGCGGCCCTGATACGTCTTCTTGTAGCGCTGCAGCGTCGGCATCGAGATGCCGGTGTGCTGCGAGATCTGCGACAAGGTGTACAGCTTGTCGTCACCGGCCGCCGGCTCCTGCCGGTCCGGAATTTGCGGTTCTGCCATTTCTGTCCTGTGCCTCCTGTCGAGTTATGCTGAGGATCGGAAGAGATCGGAATCACCCTTAACAACCGGCGTTCATTATCAAAAACCTCCCGTCACAAGTCAATAGCTCGACGTAATATTTGCTCTTACCAGGCAACATCGGCAACACCGCAGGCGCCCAACTTCGATCAAGCAGCCGGCGCCACACGGCAGATCAGCGCGCCCGCGCCGCCGGCCGGCGCGGCGCGGCCACGCCGGCGGCTGGAGTACAATCCACGCATGGACGCCAGCGACAAGCCAACGCTCTATCGCACCGCGCTCAATGATCTGGACGCGGTGCTGGCCGGCATCGCCGACGACGTGGCGGCGATGGCGACCTGCGCCTCCCTACTTCATGGACGGATTGCCGCCGCCAGCTGGACCGGGTTCTATCGCGTGGTTGCGCCGCGGCTGTTGCGCGTTGGACCTTACCAGGGGCCGATCGGCTGCCTGGAGATCGAATTCGGCCGCGGCGTCTGCGGCACGGCGGCCAGCACCCGCCGCACGCAGCTGGTGCCCGACGTCGATCGCTTTCCCGGCCACATCGCCTGTGATGCCGCGGCGCGCTCCGAGATCGTGGTGCCGCTCTTCCGCGGCGGCGACGGCGGCGAGCTGGTGGCCGTGCTGGACATCGACTCGCATCAGCTCGCCGCATTCGACGACGCGGACCGCGCCGGCCTGGAGGCGGTGGCCGGCCGTTTGAGCAGGTATCTCGGCGCCCACGGGCCGGCAGCCGCGCCTTGATTTGCAAGCTCCGCAAGCCGGCGCTCCGGGCGCCCGCGCCGGTCAGGCGGACGGCGGTCTGGCGCTACCTGTAGTCTTCCGGCTTCAGCCCGAGCTGCCGCGCCAGGTACGACATCCCCTGGCGTGAAATGCCGAGCAGACGGGCCGCGGCGGCGAGGTTGCCGCGGGCGGCGCGCAGCGCGGCGCTCACCTCCTGGCGCCGGAAGTCGATCGACTTGCGATGATAGGTGGCGGCTGACGGCGGCGGCTCGGCAGCCGGCAGATCCAGGTGCGCGGGCTCGATGACGCCGCACCGGGCGAGCGTCGCCGCTTGGCGGATGGCGTTTTCGAGCTCGCGCACGTTTCCCGGCCAGGAGTGGGCGCGCAGCGCCCGGCGGGCCGCCGCGGAGATGAGCGGCAGCGGCCGCGGCGCGTGCCGGGCGAGCAGATGATCGGTCAGCTCGATCAGATCGCCGCCGCGCTCGCGCAGCGGCGGCAAGCTGATGGTGGCCACCTTGAGCCGATAGAAGAGGTCGGAGCGAAACTTGCCGGCGGCGACCGCCGCTTCGAGATCCTGATGGGTGGCGGCCAGCACGCGCACGTCGATCCGCCGCACCCGGTTCTCGCCCAGCCGCCGCACCTCGTGCTCCTGCAGCACGCGCAGCAGCAACCCCTGCAGGGGGCCCGGCAGATCGCCGATCTCGTCGAGCAGCAGAGTGCCGCCGCGCAGTGATTCAAACAGCCCCGCCCGGTCGCGGTCGGCGCCGGTGAAGGTGCCGCGCAGGTGACCGAACAGCTCGCCGGTCAGCAGCGATTCGGCCACCCCCGCGCAGTTGACGGCCAGGAACGGCCCGTCCGCCCGGCTGCTGGCGCGGTGGATGGCGCGCGCCGCCAGCTCCTTGCCGGTGCCGGTCTCGCCGCGGATGAGCACCGGGATGTCGGCGTCGGCAAGAAGGGCCAGCCGGGTGCGCACCGCTTCGATGGCAGGGCTCGAACCGATCAGCGAGCTGACGGCCGCCACCGCCGGGCGCGGCAGCTTCTGCCGCTCCCCGGCAACCTGCGCCGCCGGCGCACCGGCCGCCGGCTGCCCCGGCTTCACCTCGCCGGCCGCCTCCAGATCGCGCGCCACCAGGGCGAAGCAGGCGGCGAGGGCCGGGCTCGCGCGCGGAGAGTGCAGCTCGAGGCGCCCGGCCGCGAGGTCGGCGCTCGCCACCACCGCTCCTTCCTCCCCGTCCCGGGCGCCCTCCTCGACCACGAAGGCGGCGCCCGGCGAAGCCGGGGGGTCGGAAGCGGCGGAGATCTCCCGCACCTCGTGACTGGCGGCGGGCCGCCGTGCGGCGGCGAAGCCGGGAGCGCCGGAGGCGCCAGGGGCGCTGGTCTCGGCCGGCACCGGGGAGGAGGAACCGGCCGCCGGCCGCCAGACCAGGCGGGCCGCGGGGCCGCCGGCGTGCCGCAGCAGGGCGGCCGCCGCCGCCAGATCGCCGAGCGGCCGGGCGGCATAGGCGGCGACGGCCTGCCAGGATCCGTCGCCGCTGGCCGCGAGCCAATCCGCCATCCCGGCGGCGCCGGCGGCACGCAGGGCCGCCACCGCCGAGCTGCGCCAGGTGCCCGCGCCCTGAGAGATCCCCGGCGCGGCGCGCTCCAGGTCGTAGACCAGGCGTGCCGCCCGGTACGGCTCGAAGGCCGCCAGCGCCTCCCAGGCGGCGGCCGGCGCCACCCCGCCGTCCAGCGCCGCCAGCCACAGCGGAGCGGCGGGTGAGACGAGCGCTGCCGCGGTCCGCCGCGCCGCCTCGCGGTCGCCGGCGTGCGCCCAGACCGCCGGGCGCTCCTCCGGCTCGAGCTCGGCCAGCGCCGAGGAGGTCACCCGCGCCATCTCCGCCGCGGCGGCGGCAGGTCGGTCCAGCCAGCCCAGGGCCCGGGCGTGGAGCACGGCCAGGACGTCCGGGCGCCAGGAGAACCGGCGGCGCCGCTGCCGCGCCTCGGCCTCCACGCAGAGCTCTCTCGCCGCCTCGAACCTCCCCAGCACCAGCTCCAGCCGCGCGCCGAGCTCGGCATCCTGGGAGAGGCCGCGCAGGTTCCCGGCACGGTGGTTCTCCTCCATCGACTGGCGCAGGATGTCGCGCACGCCGCCGGCACGGCCGCGGCGCAGCCGCACCTCGGCCAGGTTGAGCAGCGCCAGGGTGGTGCGGCGCGGCCCGTCGCAGCCGTGCAGCAGGGTGTGGGCCTTGCGGAAAGCCCGTTCGGCACCGCGCAGATCGCCGGTCTGGAAGCGGCCGATCCCCAGCTCGTTCCACAGGCCGGCAGCCTCGTGACGGGCGAGCCGGCGGCGGCTCAGCCGCAGGGCCCGCCCCATGTGCTCCACCACCGCGGCGCCATCCGCCGCCATCATCGCCCGCAGGCCACGGGCATGGAGGAGCCGCCACTCGACCGGC
>JASLEW010000636.1 GCA_030150965.1 Thermoanaerobaculia bacterium
TCTCCGGTGCAGCAGGCCCAAGGGCCAGATGTCGAGGGTGCCGCCGGCCAGGTCGACTCGGCAGCAGGCGAGCGCGGAGGCCATGGGAGAACTGGGGACGCGGGCCCGGCGCCTGCCCGGCTCCGCCGAGCGGGGCAGAGCCCGAGGCCCGCGTCCCCAGTTCTCCCATGGCCTCCGCGCTCGCCTGCTGCCGAGTCGACCTGGCCGGCGGCACCCTCGACATCTGGCCCTTGGGCCTGCTGCACCGGCCCTCCGCCACGGTCAACGTGGCCATCGACGTGACGGTCGAGGCCACCGTCGAGCCGGCCGGCGGCGGGGCCTACGAGGTCCGCCAGGGCGGCGGCAGCGTCCGCGCCGCCACGCCGGCGGAGCTGCGGGCGCATCCCGACGCCGCCCTGGCCGGCGTGGTGGCCGAGGCCCTCGACCTGCCGCCGATGACCGTCACCCTGGCGAGCGCCTCGCCGCGCGGCGGCGGCCTGGGCGCCTCTTCGGCCATGACCGTGGCGCTGATCGCCGCGGCCGAGACGGCCTTCGGCCTCCCGCCTTCGAGCGTGGAGCGGCGGGCCTCCATGGCCCGCGACCTGGAGGCCCGGCTCATGGGCCTGCCGACCGGCACGCAGGACCACTACGCCGCCCTCCTGGGGGGTGCGGTCGAGATCCGTCACCAGCCGGGCGGGGCCGAGGTCTCCCGCCTGACGGTGGACCTCGATCGGCTGGGGGCTTCGCTCCTGGTGGTCTACTCCGGCCAGAGCCACTTCTCGGCCGGCCAGAACTGGCAGGTGGTGCGCCGGCGCCTGGAGGGCGAGGCCGAGGTCACGGCGCTGCTGTCCGGCATCGCCCAGGCGGCGGCGGACCTCGCCGTCAAGCTCGGCGCCGGCGACCTGCCCGGGGTCGGCGCCCTGATGGCGGAGGAGTGGGCGCTGCGGCGGCGGCTGGCGCCCGGCATCTCCACCCCCGCCCTCGAGCGGCTCCTGGCGCTGGCGGCACAGGAGGGAGCCTGGGGAGGGAAGGCGTGCGGCGCCGGCGGCGGCGGGTGCGTGGCGATCCTCTGCCCGGCGGAGGTCCGATCCGGCCTGGCGGCGCGGCTCGACGCCGCGGGCGGCCAGGTGCTCTCCGCCCGCCCCTCCACCCAGCCGCTCACTATCCTGGACTAGATCGGCCGGTCCGGCTTCTCAATAGATCCTTTGATCCAGCATCTGGAGGGCGTGCTCCAGGTCCAGCCCGGGCGTCAGCTGCAGCTGGTACGGCGCGCTCCAGGTGCCGTCCGGCAGGGTGTTGGTGTAATAGACGGAGGAGCCGTCTCCGCTCAGCCAGGAGGCCATGGCGCCGTCGCCGGCGCGCGACAGGAACAGGCCGACGCCGTTGCTGCCGCCGACCGCCGGGGTGGGCCGCGAGGCGGCCTCGCGCAGGGCCACGAACTGCGAGGGCCCGCCGCCCGGAGGCACGATCTCCAGGGTCTGCGAGGGCGCCACCGGGATGCCGGCCGGGATGACGATCTTGAGCCCCCGTGCCGCGAGCCGGATACCGCTGTCGATGATGATGGCGCGCGTTTTGAGCGCCAGGGTCGGAAGATCGGAAGCCCCGGCCATCACCTGTGCCTGGGCGGCGGCGGCGATCAGCTGCAGCACGCTGGGATCGAAATAGGCGGCGCCGGCGCTGTTGACCGTCGCCGCGACCTGGCTGGCGATGCTGCTCAGCTGGCCGGGGAAGTACGGCGCTCCCTGGCTGGTGATCGCGGCGGCCCCGGCATCGGCCAGCACCCGGAACGGCTCGGGCACCAGATCGGCCTCGACCGCCGTGGTCATGCCCGAGGTCTCGGAGGCGAAGCCGGCGATGACGGTGCTGACGTCGCGGCCGGCCTCGACCGTCGGCGTGTAGGCCAGCGGGCTCGGGAACGGACCGCCCTGCGCCGTCTGCTCGGCGGCGTCGAACGAGTTCAGATGCACGGCCGCGGGCACGGTGCCGATCCAGGCGCCGTCCTCGAAGATCACCGGCGTGTAGAAGGCCTGGTAGGCGCCGATCGCCGAGTCCTCGGCCCACACCACGTGCAGGGCGGTGCGATGGTGGACGACCGGGACGCCGCTCACCGGATCGACGCCCTGGTAGGAGTCCCGCGTCACCGCCAGCTGGGGCGGAGTCTTGGTGGCGTAGGGGTTGCTGATGATGGTGATCGGCTGCGACCACTGGCCGCCGCTGTAGCTGGCGAGCTTCAGCGCCGACGCCACCATGTCGGTGGTCGACACCCAGACGACGAACAGGGTGCTCGACTGGTCTTCGTAGATCAGGGCCGGGCTGCTCTCGACGGCGCTGTCGTCGGTGGTCGGCACCAGCTGCAGCTGGGCCGGCGAGCCGGGCACGTTGGTCTGCAGGGCGAGCACCGGCGTCGCGGGGGTCGCCGCCGTCCCGGTGCCCTGGGTGCTGAGGCCGCCGAACAGCGCGCCGTAGAGTCCCGTCTTGACGGTGTAGAGCTGGCCGTTGCCGCCCATCGTCATGTTGAGATGGTCGGCGCTGGCCGCGGTGGCGCAAAGCCCCAGGCCCAGCGCCAGGACGCCCGGGAGCGCTCGGAGCGCCCGGAAGACCCGGAGGGCTCGGAGCTCTCTGGCGATACCCGTGGGCCGGTGACCGGATCTCTGATGCCTGCTGAGCATGGACGTGACCTCAAGCATGGAGGTTGACCAACGTGCGGACGTCGACGGCGAGGAGGAATCCCGGCAGGTAGGGCGATTCGGGGAAGTAGTCGCTCTGGAGGCGGCGGAAGAAGAAGCGCGCCCGGTCGGTCTCGCCCATCAGGTTTGCCGTCTCGCCGAGGAGGTAGAGGGCGTTCTTCACCGCGTCGACGTCGCCCATCTTCTCGGCCAGGGCGAGCGCCGCGCGGCCCTGGCGCTGGGCGTGCCGATAGCGGCCGGTCTCGAGGTGGGCGAAGCAGAGGTCGAGCCGCGGCAGGGTCTGGAACCTTTCGGCAGAGAAACGCTTCAGCAGCCGCAGGCTCTCGTAGAGGTACGAGTAGCCGTCGGCGAAGCGCTTCTGCAGCACCCGGCAGTAGCCCAGGTTGTTGAGGATGCGCGCCCGCCACACGCCGCTCTCCGACACCAGGCGGATCGCCGCCTCGTACTCGCGGCAGGCCTCGTCCACGAAGCTCTCGCCGAGCAGCGCATTGCCGAGCTGGTTGCGGCTGTAGGCCATGAGGTCGCGGTTGAGCTGCTTGGCGTGATCGCAGGCGATGCGGGCGTAGAACTCGCTCTTCTTGTAGTTGCGCGAGACCTGGTAATAGGCGGAAAGGTAGTAGGCCGCCAGGCGGCAATTGCCCGGATCGCTGCTGCGCAGCAGGATCTCCCGCAGCTTCGGCAGCTCGGCCTCGCCGCGTCCCAGGTTGATCGCCACCGCGGCCAGCACGCAGACCACGCTGTCGATCTGGCGCTCGTCGCGCTGCTGCCGCGCCCAGGTCAGGGCGCGCTCCAGGATGACCTCGGCCTCCTCCAGGTGGCCGGCCTCGATCAACCGCTGCCAGCGCTCGCGAAGCTCCTCCAACACCTCAGGGCCCTCAGCCCGGGTGATTTCGATCATCCCGGTTCCCTCCGCCTTACGGCCGCGTGAGCAATCAACTTTCCGTCGCCGCCGGTCGCCGTCTCCCGCCGTCGGTCGTCTTCAGTCGCCGTGAGTCGCCTTCAGTCGCCGTCAGTCGCCGCCTTGGCCCCACCGGCCCCGCTCCCGCCGGTGCCGTGGACGTCGCCGCGGGTCTGGGTGCGCTTGAAGGCAATGAAATCCTCGACCTCCCGCTGTGCGTCGCGCGGCAGGGCGTTGAACTCCTGGACCAGCTGCACGTCGCGCGGGGTGATCGACTCCTGGGCGACGCCCTCGAAGAACTCGCCGATGCTCATCTTGAACTCGGCGAGGATCCTGAACAGGGTGTCCAGGCTGACGCGGTATTCCCCCTGCTCCATGCGCGACAGGTCGGACTGCTGGATGCCCAGCCGCGCCGAGAGCTCGACCTGCGTCAGCTTGTGCTCTTTGCGCAGCTGCCGGATCTTGCGTCCCACGAGCTGGACCTGACGGATCTTTTCAACAGGGGGCATGGCCGTGGTCCCTACGAAGTCTCTATGTGGTTGTGCCATAAAGGAATGCTTTGGAAGGATACTACGCCCAGCGGGGGGTGGTGTCAATGACGGCGAAACTTCGATGGCCGCAGGGAGTAACCGGGCGCTATAGTCCGCGCCGTGCGCCGCCACCTCTTCCTGCTCCGCGAGCTGGTCAAGCGCGACTTCCAGGGGCGCTACGCCGGCTCGCTGCTCGGCTTCTTCTGGTCGTTCGTGCAGCCGCTCTGGCTGCTGCTGCTCTTCACCTTCGTCTTCTCGACGGTGCTCAAGGTCAAGCCCGTCGACGTGGGCCACCCCGGGGGGCACTTCGCCGTCTTCCTCTTCTGCGGCCTGCTGCCGTGGATGGCGGTGCAGGAGGGGGTGCTGCGCTCGGCCACCGCGGTGACCGACAACTCGGTCCTGGTCAAGAAGCTGCGCTTCCCGGCCGAGATCCTGGTGGTGGCGGTGGTCCTGGCCGCGCTGCTGCACGAGGCGATCGCCGCGGCGGTCTTCCTCGTCGTGCTGGCCGCGCTCGGCGACCTGGCCTGGGGCGGCCTGCCGATGCTCCTCCTGGCGCTGCCGCTCCAGGTGCTCTTCACCCTCGGGCTGGGGCTGCTGCTGGGAGCGGTGCAGGTGTTCTTCCGCGACACCGCGCAGGTGCTGACGATGCTGTTCTCGGGGTGGTTCTACCTGACTCCGATCGTCTACTCCCTGGCTGCGGTGCCGGCCCGCCTGCGCCCCTGGATCGAGCTCAATCCGCTCACCCCCCTGGTCGAGCTCTACCGGCAGGCTTTCCTGCGCGGCACGCTGGCGGCGGTGCCGGGCACGGCCGGCCTGGGGGCGGCGGCGGCTGTGCTACTATGCGGCGGCTTTTGGTTGTTCCGGCGGCTCAAGGTCGCGTTCGTGGACGAGATCTGAGACCGCCGGCGTGCGCTTTTCTGCCGTGCCTGGACGCTCGGGGCTCTGCTGCCGTATACGCCTGGGCTTCCCCTTGCCGATCCAGCCACGGAGGTGTCACGTTGTACAGACAGCCACTCTACCCAGCACCGCGTATCCTCCCGTCCATGCGCACATGGGCCCTCCGCCTCGCCTGCCTGGCGGGCGCGTGGGCGCTCCTCGGCCTCCTGCCGCGCGCGCTCGCCGGCCAGGCCCAGGCCGGCCAGGCCGCCCCGGCGGCGCCGGCGCCAACCGCTGCGCCACCTCCGGCCCCTTCCCTGGCCGGCCAGGCGCCCGCCCAGAACCGCGTCTCCAACCTCGCTCCCCAGCCGCCGGACGGCAAGTGGCTGAAGGACGACCAGGGGCGGTTCTACTTCGTCGACAAGCTGCGCAAGGTCGAGGGCACCTACCGGCGCATCGACGACCACACCGTGCGGACGGTCTGGGGCATCCCGATCGACGTGGTGCGCGAGGACGATCACTACTTCTACTTCAAGGTCTTCAAGGTGGACCCGACCGTCCGCTCGGTCAGCGTCAACGCGCCGCCGAGCGCCGAGCAGCTGGCGAAGATCGCCGCCTCCTATAAGGTCGAGACGCCGGAGAGCCACCGCCTGCGCTTCGTCGACTTCGGCCACGGCCTGCCCAGGACGGGCCAGTGGCGCGAGGGGTTCGTCCTCGCCGACATGAACGGCGACGGGCACCTCGACATCGTCCATGGGCCGCCCCGCAAGGGGCTGAGCCCGCCGGTGATCTTCCTCGGCGACGGCAAGGGCAGCTGGCGGCGTTGGGACGAGGCGCAGTTTGCCCGCTTCCCCTACGACTACGGCGACATCGCCGTCGGCGACATCAACGGCGACGGCCATCCCGACCTGGTCCTGGCCATGCACCTCAAGGGGTTCACCGCCCTCCTCGGCGACGGCAAGGGGCATTTCAACACCCGCTGGGACAGGGGCCTCGATTTCCTCGAGCCGGGCAAGGGAGCCGACGAATCGGCGGTCTTCTCCTCGAAGGCCGTGACGCTGGTGAACTGGAACCACGACAAGCTCCCCGACATCCTGACCCTGGGCGAGGGTCCGCGGCTCAACCTGTCGGCGGCGCGCGGCGGCGGCGGCGCGCCGCTCGGCGCCGGCCGCAGCTACGGCCCGGTGCTCTACCATAACCAGGGCGACGGCAGCTGGAAGCGGCAGGACCAGGGCACCGGCCAGGCCCAGGTGTTCGGCGACTCGATCGCCGTCGGCGACTTCAACGGCGACGGCCGCCCCGACTTCGCCATCGGCAGCGGCGTGCAGGGCCGCCGCGACCTCGTCTACCTGGGACGCGCCGACGGCGGCTGGGACAAGGTCGAGATCGACGTGCGGCCGGCCTCTTACGTGCGCTCGGTGCTGGCGGCCGATTTCGACCGCCAGGGGCGCTCCGCCCTGGCGGTCGGCTACCTGAGCTACGAGGGTGGCGCCTGGCGCAGCGGGATCGACATCTTCTACCCGCAGCCGGACGGCACCTGGCAGCGCCGCCCCCTGGCGGTGGTGAACGGCCTCGCCGGCTTCAACTCCATGGCCGCGGGCGACCTGGACGGCGACGGCAATCTGGACCTGGTGGCCATCACCGGCGAGGGGGACACCTGGGTCTTCCTGGGCGACGGCAAGGGCTCCTTCACCCGTGAGACGGCCACCATCCCGAACTATGGCCGCTGCGCCGGCAACCGGGTGCGGCTGGGGGACCTGGACGGCGACGGCAAGGATGAGATCGTCGCCTCCTGGTCGGGAGAGTACTCTCCCATGTATGCTCCCGACACCTGCCGCACGGAGGGCGGTATCACCGCCTGGCGTGCGTTGCCGGCGCAGCATGCGCAGTCCGCACCGCCCGCGGGCGCCGCGGATCCTGCAAACCTTGCGGCGACCGGCGGGCATGGGCAGCGCTGATGCCCTTCCGCCATTTTGCGCCACGGGGCGCCGGTGCTCTCCGCCGGTGCCCGGGGTCCGGGACCGCCGGAGGCAGGAGCCCATGGAGGATTCGGCAGGCACCGGCGTAAGATGCGTCGAAACCTGGATCTGGCCCTTGACAGGGTGGGGGGACGTCCCTATAGTGCCAAAGCATAAAACCGGCTCCGGCGACTGGCGTTGGGAGGGAAACGCCAACCCTGGTCACGAAGCGCGGAAGCGGGGCTTGCCGCAAAGCGCGGTAGTGCTGCCGTAACTCGCTGATAATAATGGAGTTACAGGACTCTAAACTTTAAACAGGAGGTGATGTTCCTTCCCGAGGAGAGTGGAGACGTCGGACGACTTGGATGGTTGCACTTGCTTCAGCGTCAGCAACACCAACCCTAGGAGATTGTCTGTCATGAAGAAAACCGCACTAAGTCTTGCTCTCATGGGCCTGCTGGCCCTGGGTGGCCAGGCAGCGGCAGTGATCTGCACCATCGATTCGGTGCCGGCAGCGACTCTGCTGCTGCCCTACTTCGAGGTGGATCTGAACAACCCGAACGGGCTGACCACCCTGTTCTCGGTGAACAACGCCTCGGCGACGGCGGTGTTGGTCCACGTCGTGCTCTGGTCGGACCTGTCGGTGCCGGTGCTCGACTTCAACATCTACCTCACCGGCTATGACGTGCAGTCGGTGAACCTGCGCGACATCATCGTCAACGGCAACCTGCCGCAGACCGCCTCGGCGGGCCAGGACCCGACGGACACCATCAGCCCGCACGGTTCCCTGTCGCAGGACATCAACTTCGCCAGCTGTCAGAACCAGCTGCCGCCCCCGGCCCTGCCGGCGGTCTACACCGCCCATTTGCAGGCGGCGCTGACCGGACTGCCCTCGACGCTGCTCAACGGCAACTGCGCCGGCCAGGCGCTGGGCGACAACATTGCCCGTGGCTACATCACCATGGACACGGTCAACAACTGCACCCTGCGCTTCCCGGGCGACGTCGGCTACTTCGCGGCCGGCGGCACGGGCGACGTGACCAACCAGAACATCCTCTGGGGCGACTGGTTCATCGTCAACACCACGCAGAACTTCGCCGAGGGCGGCGACCTGGTGCACATCGAGGCCGACGCCACCAACCCGGCGACCTCGACCTCGGGCCGTTACACGTTCTACGGCCGCTACGACGCGTTCACCGCGGTGGACAACCGCGAGCCGCTGGCGACGGAGTTCGCCACCCGGTTCCTCAACGGCGGACCGTTCAGCGCCGGCACGTCGCTGCTGGTGTGGCGCGACTCGAAGGTGGCGCAGGGCTCGTTCACCTGTCCGGCGACGGAAGGCGTGCGTCCGCCCTGGTACCCGCTCGGTCAGGAAGGGATCGTGATCTTCGACGAGCAGGAGCACCCGGTCACGCCGACGACGGTTCCGGT
>JASLEW010000638.1 GCA_030150965.1 Thermoanaerobaculia bacterium
AGCGTAGCAGGGACTACGGTGAGGAGGCGCAACGCCGCCAGGGAGCCGGAGGGCAAGCGAATACCATACGAACTGGCCGTGCGGGACACTAAGTTTTGAGCCGCGCCGCCGCCGCGCGGTCCACCAGCCAGAGGAGCCTGCCGCCGGCCGGCGCGACCACCTGCGCGGGATAGAGCGACGGCCGCGGCGGGCCGTCGAGCACCGCCGCCAGCGCCTCCGCCTTGGCGGCGCCGCTCACCAGGAAGAGCACCCGCGCGCCATGGTTGAGCACCGGCGGGGTGACCGTGATGCGGTAGGTGTGGTGGGCCTCGACCCACGGCGCCGCGGTCAGGTGGCGGCTCTCGGCGAGCGCCGGGCTGGCGGGAAAGAGCGACGCCGTGTGGCCCTCCTCGCCGAGGCCCAGCAGCACCAGGCTGAAGCGCGGCCAGTCGAGCGCCGCGGCGTCCCCGCCGTCGCGGTCGGCCTGGAGGCCGAAGGCCGCGACCAGCTCGGCCTCGTAGGCCCGCGCCGCCGCCGCCGCGTCGGCGGTCTCGCCGGCGATGCGGTGGATGTGGCCGGCCGGCACCGGCACGTGATCGAGCAGCGCTTCGCGCGCCATGCGGAAGTTGCTGTCGGGATGATCCGGCGGCACGTGGCGCTCGTCGCCCCAGAAGCACCGCAACGTGCTCCACGGGATGCGGGCGCGGAAGGGCGCGGCGGGATCGGCGAGCAAGGCGAAGAGCGCCCGCGGCGTCGAGCCGCCGGACAGCAGGACGCTGGGCGGCGCCGGCAGGCTGGTGAGCGCGGCCACCGTCTCCTCGGCCGCCACGCGCGTCAGCTCGGCGGCGTCGGTGACGACGCGGACCTCTCCCCGGCCGCCGCTCACGAGTTGTTCTTCCAGCGCCGGCCGTCCGCCTGGATGAGGTCGTCCGCGGCGCGCGGCCCCCAGCTGCCGGCGGCGTAGTTGGGGAACGACCGCGCGGTGAGCGCCGACCACACGTCGAGGATCGGCATCACGATCCCCCAGCCGATCTCCACCAGGTCGCTGCGCTGGAAGAGCGTCGAGTCGCCCACCATGCAGTCGTAGAGCAGCGTCTCGTAGCCGGTCTCCGGCGTGCGGCCGAAGTAGTCGGAGTACTCGAAGTGCATGCGCACCTGGCCCAGCTTCATCACCGGCCCCGGGACCTTGCCCTCGAAGCGGAGCGAGATCCCCTCGTCGGGCTGGATGTGCAGCACCAGGGTGTTGGGCTCCAGCTGCTCGACCGGCGTGTCGCGGAAGAGGATGAACGGCGCGCGCTTGAACTGGATCACCACCTCGCTCACCCGCTTCGGCAGGCGCTTGCCGGTGCGCAGGTAGAACGGCACGTCGGCCCAGCGCCAGTTGTCGACGAACAGCTTGAGCGCCACGAAGGTCTCGACGTTCGAGGCTGGCGCGACGTTGGGCTCGGCGCGGTAGGCGGGCAGCGGCCTGCCGTCGGCCTCGCCCGGGCCGTACTGGCCGCGCACCGTGTCGCGCAGCACGTCCTCGGGATGGATGGTGCGCACCGCGCGCAGGATCTTCGCCCGCTCGTCGCGCACCACGTCGGGCGCGAACGAGTTGGGCGGCTCCATGGCGGTCAGCGCCAGCAGCTGGAACATGTGGTTCTGCACCATGTCGCGCAGCGCGCCGGCCTCCTCGTAGTAGCCGCCGCGCGACTCCACGCCGACGGTCTCGGCGACGGTGATCTGCACGTGGTCGATGTAGCGGCGGTTCCAGATCGGCTCGAAGATGCCGTTGGCGAAGCGGAAGGCGAGGATGTTCTGCACCGTCTCCTTGCCCAGGTAGTGATCGATGCGGTAGATCTGCGTCTCCTCGACCACCTCGCGGATGTCGAGGTTGAGCCGGCGGGCGCTGTCGAGGTCGTGGCCGAACGGCTTCTCGATCACCACCCGGCGCCAGGCGTCGCGCTCCTCGCGGGTCAGCCCCGCCGCGCCGAGCTGGCGGATGATGGCCGCGAACTGGGAAGGCGGCAGCGCCAGGTAGAAGAGGCACGAGCAGCGCGTGCCCCACCTCTCGTCGAGCGCCTGGAGCGCCGCGCGCAGCCGCTCGTAGGTGGCCGGCTGATCGAGGTCGCCGGACATGTAGGTCAGGCGCTGCTTGAGCCATTCGACGCGCGCCGGCTCCAGCTCGCCGGTCTCGAAGCGGCTCAGGTCCTCGCTCATCTTGCGGCGGAACTCGTCGTCGCTCATCGGCGACCGGCTGACGCCGACCACCGCGAACTCCTCCGGCAGGAAGCCGCCGGCCGCGAGGTTGTAGAGCGCCGGGACGAGCTTGCGCTTGGCCAGGTCGCCCGAGGCGCCGAAGAGCACGAAGGCGCAGGGCGGCGCCGGCTGGCGCCGCGGCGCCGCCGGCGAGGGGGGCTGCGGGGCATCTGGCTGGGCCATGGCTCGCTCCTAGCCGCCCGCGGGCCGCTCCAGGTGGCCGCCGAACTTCTGGCGCATGGCGGAGAGGAGCTTCTCGCCGAAGGTGTGCTCCTCGCGCGAGCGGAAGCGGGCGAACAGCGACGCCGCCAGCACGTCGGCGGGCACCGCCTCCTCGAGCGCCGCGGTGATCGTCCAGCGCCCCTCGCCCGAGTCGTGGACGAAGCCGGTGTAGGGGGCGAGGTCCGGCGTCTCGGCCAGCGCCATCGCCGACAGGTCGAGCAGCCACGACGACACCACGCTGCCGCGCCGCCAGAGCTCGGCGACGTCGGCCAGGTCGAGGTCGAAGCGGTGCCCCTCGGGAAGCTCGGCCGAGGCGGCGTTCTTGAGGATGTCGAAACCCTCGGCATACGCCTGCATGAGGCCGTACTCGATGCCGTTGTGCACCATCTTGACATAGTGACCCGAACCCGGCGGTCCCATGTGGGCATATCCGTCGGCAGGGGCGAGCGTCTTGAAGATCGGCTCGCACAGAGCCACGGCTTCGGGCGCGCCGCCGACCATCAGGCAGTACCCGTTCTTCAATCCCCAGACGCCTCCGCTCGTGCCGGCGTCACAGAAATGCAGACCCTTCTTGGCGAGGGCCTCGGCGCGTGCGCGAGACTGCTTCC
>JASLEW010000658.1 GCA_030150965.1 Thermoanaerobaculia bacterium
CTCCGCGGGCGCCGCCGCGCCGCCGGAGGATTGGGCCGGCACCGGCGGCCCGGCGCCGGCCACCTACGAGCAGGCGCTCCTCGCCCTGGCCGGGTTGCACCCCGAGCTGGTGGTGATGACCGCCGAGAACCGCGCCGCCATCCGCGGCCTGCCGCCGCTGCTGGGCGACCGCTTCGTCGACGTCGGCATCTGCGAGCAGACGATGATCGGCGCCGCCGCCGGCCTGGCGCTGCGCGGCCGGCGGCCGGTGGCGCACGCCCTGGCCACCTTCCTGGTGATGCGCGCCTTCGAGTTCATCCGCACCGACGTCGGCATCGCCAACCTGCCGGTGACCCTGGTTGGCGCCGTGCCCGGCTTCCTCTCCGACGGCAACGGCCCCACCCACCAGGCGATCGAGGACGTGGCGCTGATGCGCGGCGTCCCGCACATGCAGGTGGTCTGTCCGGCCGACGAGCAGGAGCTGATCGCGGCGCTGCCGGCGATCCTCCGGAGCGGCGCCCCGACCTACGTGCGCTACAACGCCCTGCCGCCGGCGGTCGAGCACACGGCGCCCTGGGCGCTCGGCCGCGCCGAGCTGCTGGCCGCGGGCGAGCCGGGCGGCGTGACCCTCGCCACCTACGGCTTCCTGCTGCGCGAGGTGGAGGCGGCCCGCCGCGAGCTCGCGGCGCGCGGCGTGCCGGTCGCGCTGCTCAACCTGCGCACCTTGAAGCCGCTCGACGAGGCGGCGGTGCTCGCGGCGGTGCGGCGCTCCCGCCTGCTGGTCGCGGTCGAGGACCACCTCCAGACCGGCGGCCTGTTCTCGATCCTGGCGGAGCTCCTGGTGCGCCAGGCGGACCGCGGCGGCGCCTGCCGCCTGGAGTCGATCTCGCTCGGCGAGCGCTGGTTCAAGCCGGCCCTGCTGCCCGCCGTCCTGGAGCACGAGGGATTCACCGGCGCGGCCATCGCCGCCCGGGTGGCCGAGCTGTGGCACGACCTGACGAGGTGACGCGCATGCCCAACGGAATCCGCAACAACGAGCACGATCCCGACATCAGCCGGTCGGATGCCCTCTACGCCCGCGCCGTCGGGCTGATCCCCGCCGCCACCCAGACCCTGGCCAAGGGGCCGGGCCAGTACGTGCGCGGCGTCGCCCCCAAGTATCTCCAGCGCGGCAAGGGGGCGCACGTCTGGGACGTGGACGGCAACGAGTACATCGACTACCAGATGGGCATCGGCCCGCTGGTCCTGGGCTACTGCTGGGAGCCGGTCGATGCCGCCATCCGGGCGCAGCTCGCCGACGGCATCACCTTCTCGCTGGTGCATCCGCTGGAGGTCGAGGTGGCCGAGCTGGTGCGCGAGGTGGTGCCCGGCGCCGAGGGCGTGCGCTACAGCAAGACCGGCTGCGACGCCACCACCGCGGCGGTGCGCCTGGCGCGCGCCAAGACCGGCCGCGACCGCGTGCTGTGCTGCGGCTACCACGGGTGGCACGACTGGTACATCGCGGTGACCGACCGCAACGCCGGCATCCCGGGCGCGGTGGCCGCGCTCTCCGCCACCTTCGGCTACAACGACCTCGGCTCGGTGCTCGACGCCATCGACGACCAGACCGCCTGCGTGATCCTCGAGCCGGTGACCTTCGAGGAGCCGCGCGACGGCTTCCTGGCCGAGCTGCGCCGGGTGTGCGACCAGTTCGGGGCGCTGCTCGTCTTCGACGAGATGTGGACCGGCTTCCGCCTGGCGCTGGGCGGCGCGCAGGAGCGCTTCGGCGTGCGCGCCGACCTGGCGTGCTTCTCGAAGGCGATCGCCAACGGCATGCCGATCTCGGTGCTGACCGGGCGGCACGACGTGATGCAGCTGTGCGACAAGGACGTCTTCTTCTTCACCACCTTCGGCGGCGAGGCGCTGTCGCTGGCCGCCGCCAGGGCGACGATCGGCGAGCTGCGCGCCCACCGCGTGCCCGAGCAGCTGGAGCGCCAGGGCGGCAGGCTCAAGGCCGGCTACAACGCCATCGCCGCCGAGCTGGGGCTCGACTTCACCCGCTGCGTCGGCTACGGCTGCCGCAGCCTCGTCACCTTCGACGCCAGGGCGGGCGACCCGCTGGAGCAGAAGTCGCTGGTGCAGCAGGAGCTGATCCGGCGCGGCGTGCTGTGGGGCGGCTTCCACAACATGTGCTTCGCGCACAGCGACGCCGACATCGACCACACCCTGGGCGCCTACCGCGAGGCGCTCGCCGTGCTGCGCGACGCGGTCCAGGCGCGCGACGTGCGCGGGCGGCTGCGCGGCGAGCCGGTCGAGCCGGTCTTCCGCCGCACCACGGGTTTCAATTTGAAGCCTCGGGCGGCGGCGCGATGAGGGGCCTGGTCTCCGGGGGGGAAGGGGGCGCCCCCTCCCTGCTCCTCGGCCGGAGTCTCGGTCTGGCGGCGGCGCGTTGAGCGATTCCTTCTCCCTCGCCGGCCGGGTGGCGGTGGTGACCGGCGCCGCCGGCCTCCTCGGCCGCCGCCACTGCCGGGCGCTTGCCGCGGCCGGGGCGAGCGTGGTGGCGACCGACCTCGACGCCGCGGCCTGCGAGGAGGTGGTGCGCGGTCTCGGCGCCGGCCAGGGCCGCACCGGCTCCGCCGACGATCCCAACGGCGCGAACGGTGCGAACGGCGCCGCCGGGCACCTCGCCCGGGCCGCCGACATCACCTCGCCCGAGGCGGTGGCGGCGCTGGGCGACGCAGTGCTCGGCCGCTTCGGCCGCCTCGACGTGCTGGTCAACAACGCCGCCCTCAACGAGAAGGTGGAGAGCCCGCGCGCCGGCGGCGAGGTGCTGCGCTTCGAGAACTTCCCGCTCGGCCTGTGGGAGGACTCGCTGCGGGTCAACGTCACCGGGACCTTCCTCTGCTGCCAGAAGCTGGGAGCGGAGATGGCGCGGCGCGGCGCCGGCAGCATCGTCAACGTCGCCTCGACCTATGCCCTGGTGGCCCCCGACCAGTCGCTCTACCGCCAGCCCGACGGCACCCAGACCTTTTTCAAGTCGGCGGCCTACCCGACCACCAAGGGCGCGGTGCTGGCGCTGACCCGCTTCCTCGCCGCCTACTGGGGACACCGCGGCGTGCGGGTCAACGCGCTGTCGCCGGGCGGGGTGGAGAACGGCCAGGACGCGGGCTTCGTCGCGCGCTACGCGGCGCGCACGCCGCTGGGCCGCATGGCCGACCCGGGCGACTACGAGGGGGCGCTGGTCTTCCTGGCGAGCGACGCCTCGCGCTACATGACCGGCGCCAACCTGGTGGTGGACGGAGGCTGGACCGCATGGTGAGCGGCCCGCTCACGGCGCCCGCGGCGCCGGCGGTGTCGGAGCCGTCGGCCGCGGCGGTGCCAGGGGCGCCGCTGCCACCCCGGGCGTCCCT
>JASLEW010000675.1 GCA_030150965.1 Thermoanaerobaculia bacterium
GGCGAGCATCAGGTACCAGCTGACCGGCACGGCGGTGGCCACGGCGATCATCGTCCGCTCCCCGGCGACGGTGCCGGGAGGGCGCGCCGCGGCGGCGACGCCGCCGCCTGGCGGCGACGCCAGGGCGGGCGCGGGCAGCGCGCCGGGGAGCGGACGATGATCGCCGTGGCCACCGCCGTGCCGGTCAGCTGGTACCTGATGCTCGCCGTGGCGCTCTTCGCCATCGGCACCGTCGGGGCGCTCACCCGGCGCAACGGCATCAGCATCTTCCTGTCGATCGAGCTGATGCTCAACGCCGCCAACCTGTCGCTGGTCGCCTACTCGCGCCAGCTCGACCAGCGCACGGGACAGATCCTGGTCTTCTTCGTGCTGGCGGTGGCCGCCGCCGAGGCGGCGGTGGGCCTGGCCCTGTTCATCGCCGTCTTCCGCCAGCGGCGCACCATCGACATCAACCGCATCAACCTGATGCGTCACTGAGCCGCCGCCCCCGCCCAGCGTCGAGCGCCGAGCGCCGCCAACCTTCAGCCCCCAAGCCAGGACCCCACGCCGACCATGCAAGCGACCGACCTGCTCTGGCTCATCCCCGTCCTGCCGCTCGCCGGCGCCGCGGTCAACGGCGCGCTCGCCTACGGCCGCCGGCCGGCGCCGAAGCCGCTGGTGACCGCGGTGGCGCTGGGCGCGCCGCTCGCCTCGCTGGTGGTGGCGCTCACCGCCATCGTCCAGTACCTGGGCAGCAGCGCCTATCCGCAGGCGGTCGAGAAGGTGAGCTACGCCTGGACCACGGCCTCGGCCGGCGGCCTGGCGACCAACATCGCCTTCCTGCTCGACCCGCTGTCGGTGGTGATGCTCTTCATCGTCACCTTCGTCGGCTTCCTGATCCACGTCTACTCGGCCGGCTACATGGCGGAGGACGAGGGGTACGCCCGCTACTTCTCGTATCTCAACCTGTTCATGGCGGCGATGCTGACCCTGGTCCTGGGCAACAACTACCTGGTGATGTTCATCGGCTGGGAGGGCGTCGGGCTCTGCTCCTACCTGCTGATCGGTTTCTACTACGACCAGGACTTCCCGCCGTATGCCGGCAAGAAGGCGTTCATCGCCAACCGCGTCGGCGACTTCGCCTTCCTGATCGGCATGTTCGCGCTGATCTCGCAATTCGGCACCCTCGACTTCACCGCCATCCTGCCGCGGCTCGCCGCCGACCCGGGGCTGGGCACCGCCCCCTACGCCGGCGGCCTGTCGCTCGCCGCCTTCGTCGGGCTCTGCTTCTTCGTCGGCGCCATGGGCAAGAGCGCCCAGATCCCGCTCTACGTCTGGCTGCCCGACGCCATGGCCGGCCCGACGCCGGTGTCGGCCCTGATCCACGCCGCCACCATGGTGACCGCCGGCGTCTACATGGCGGTGCGCTCGAACGTGATCTATCAGCTGACGCCGGGCGTGTCGCTGTTCGTCGCCATCATCGGCACCGCCACGGCGCTGCTCGCCGCCACCATCGGCATGGCGCAGAACGACATCAAGAAGGTGCTCGCCTACTCGACGGTGTCGCAGCTCGGCTACATGTTCCTCGCGGTCGGCGTCGGCGCCTATCACGCGGCGCTCTTCCACGTCCTCACCCACGCCTTCTTCAAGGCCCTCCTCTTCCTCGGCTCCGGCTCGGTCATCCACGCCATGGGGGGCGAGCAGGACATGCAGAAGATGGGCGGCCTCAGGCGCCACCTGCCGGTCACCTACCGCACCTTCGTGATCGGCTCGCTGGCGCTCGCCGGCATCCCGGTCTTCGCCGGCTTCTTCAGCAAGGACGAGATCCTGGCCGCGGCGGCGGCCTCGGGGATGCCGCTGCACTGGCTGTTCTGGGCGGTCGGCTGGGTGACCGCGGGCCTCACCGCGTTCTACATGTTCCGCGCCGTCCACCTGACCTTCGACGGCCGGTTCCGCGGCACCCACGAGCAGGAGCACCACCTGCACGAGTCGCCGCCGGTGATGACCGTGCCGCTGATGATCCTGGCGGTGGGGGCGGTGGTGAGCGGCTGGGTGGAGATCCCGCTCGTGCCGCACCTCGACAGGTTCCGCCAGTTCCTGCAGCCGGTCATCGCCGGCGTTGCCGGGGGCGCCGGCGAGGCCGGCGGGCACGAGCTGGGCACGGCCGTCGAGCTGACGCTCATCGTGCTCTCCGTCGGCCTGGCGCTCGCCGGCATCCTCGCCGCGCGCGCCATCTACGGCGGCGACGGCGGCGCCCGGCGCGGCCAGGCGTTCGAGGAGCGCTTTCCCGGGCTCCACCGCCTGCTCGCCAACAAGTGGTACGTGGACGAGATCTACGACGCCCTCGTCGTCCGCCCGCTCTACGGCCTGTCGGTCGTCTTCTTCAAGGTCGTGGACACGCTGCTCATCGACGGCACGGTGCGCGCCGGCGCCGCCGTCACCCGCGCCAGCGGCGACCTGGGGAGCCTGACCACCACCGGCAACGTGCGCAACTACGCGCTCTACTTCTTCCTCGGGGTGATCGTGCTCTTCTGGTGGATCGTGCGGTGACCGCCATGCAAACGGCCCTGGAACTGCTCACCGGCAACACGCTCACGCGGCTGGTCTTCTTCCCCGCCGTGGCCTGCCTGCCGCTGCTCTTCTTCCGCCGCGGCGCGGTGCGGGCGGTCAAGCTCTACACGCTCGCCGCCTCGCTCGTCGAGCTGGCCTTCGCGCTGGTGCTGGTCGGCGGCCACCTCCTGCCCGGCGGCGGCTTCACGACCGCGGCCGACCCGCGGCTGTCGTGGATCGCCGGCTACGGCATCCGCTACGACCTGCGGCTCGACGGCATCTCGATGCCGCTCGCGGTGCTGGCGATCCTCCTGGTGCCGATCGTGGTCCTCGGCTCCTGGCGCGGCATCGAGCGCCACTGGCGGGCCTACGGTGCGGCGCTGCTGCTGATGACCACCGGCGTCCTTGGCGCGCTGATGGCCTTCGACCTGTTCCTCTTCTACGTCTTCTGGGAAGTGATGCTGGTGCCGATGTATCTGCTCATCGGCGTCTGGGGCGGCGAGCGGCGCATCTACGCCGCGATCAAGTTCTTCCTCTTCACCATGGCCGGCAGCCTGTTGATGCTGGTCGCCATCCTCTGGCTGGGCTGGACCTACAAGGGGGCGAGCGGCGGCCTGTGGAGCTTCGGCTACCAGGACCTGCTGCGGCTCGATCTGCCGGCCCATGCCCAGATGTGGCTGTTCGCGGCGTTCGCGCTCGCCTTCCTCATCAAGGTGCCGATGTTCCCGTTCCACACCTGGCTGCCGGACGCCCACGTCGAGGCGCCGACCGGCGGCTCGGTGCTGCTGGCCGGCATCCTGCTGAAGCTGGGCACCTACGGCTACCTGCGCTTCGCCATGCCGCTGTTCCCCAAGGCGAGCCATGCGGCGCTGCCGCTGCTGCTCGCCTTCGCGCTGACCGGCATCCTCTACGGGGCGATGGTGTCGTGGGTGCAGGCCGACGCCAAGAAGCTGGTCGCCTACTCCTCGATCGCCCACCTGGGCTTCGTCATGCTCGGCCTTTTGGCCGCCGACATCGTGGCGTGGCAGGGGGCGCTCCTCCAGATGGTCAACCACGGGCTCTCGACCGGCGCCCTGTTCCTCCTCGTCGGCATGCTCTACGACCGCCGCCACACCAAGGCGTTCGACGAGTTCGGCGGCATCGCGCGGGTGATGCCGGTCTTCGCCTTCTTCCTGGTCTTCTCCACCCTCGCCTCGGTCGGGCTGCCGGCGCTCAACGGCTTCGCCGGCGAGTTCCTGATCCTGGCCGGCGGCTACCGCGCCCTGGGCTGGCCGGCGGCGCTCGCCACTTTCGGCGTGGTGCTCGCCGCCATCTACCTGCTGAAGCTGGTGCAGAAGATCCTCTGGGGGCCGCTCACCAAGGACGAGAACCGGTCGCTCACCGACCTCGGCGGGCGCGAGGTGCTGGCGCTCCTCCCGCTCTGCGTGCTGATGCTGTGGATCGGCATCACCCCCGGCACCTTCCTCAAGCCCAGCGAGCAGGCGCTCGCCGCCACCCTCGCCGAGTACCGCGAGCGGCTGAGCGGGCCGGAGGTGCGGCAGGCCGCCCTGCGGCCGCCGCGCGCCGCGCTGCCGCCGGCTCTGAGGGCCGCCGCCGCGCCGCCGCCGGCTCTCCTGGCCGCGGCCATCGCTCCGGCCTCCTCGGGCCGGCCA
>JASLEW010000701.1 GCA_030150965.1 Thermoanaerobaculia bacterium
GGTCGCGCCGGGCCAGCTCCCGCTGCGCCAGGCGGATGTTCTCGACCGCCGAGTGGCCGTGCCGCGCGATCCACGCGGCGCTGCCGGGCGGAGGCTCGGCGGCACCCGCGGTGGCGCCGGCCGTCGGCGCCGCCGCGTGGATCGCGCGGCACGGCCTCTCGGCGGTCGAGACCTGCCGCCTGGCGCAGCGGGAGCTGGCCCGGCGCGACCCACGCTTCGTGTCGCTGGAGGCCGACCTCGGCGACTTCGGCGGCCTCGCCTTCCGCGACGAGTTCCCCGACCGCTATCACGACTTCGGCATCGCCGAGGCGAGCCTGGTCGGCGCCGCCGCCGGCCTGGCGCTGCGCGGCAAGGTGCCGCTGATCAACACCTTCGCCTCCTTCGCCCTGATGCGCGCCTGCGAGCAGGTGCGGCTCGACCTCTGCTACCACCGCGCCAACGCCAAGATCTTCGGCTCGTTCGCCGGCCTGCAGGCCGGCTTCTCGGGGCCCACCCATCACGCCATCGAGGACCTGGCGGTGGCGCGCGGGCTGCCCAACCTGACGGTCATCGCGCCCGCCGACGCGGTCGCCGCCTACCACGCGACGCTGGCGGCGGGCGCGGCCGGCGGGCCGGTCTACATCCGGCTGGCGGTGGACGCGACGCCGCAGGTCTACGGCGAGGACTGCCCGTTCACCATCGGCAAGGGCATCGTGCTGCGCCACGGGTGCGACCTCACCCTGGTCGCGGCCGGGCTCACCATGGTGTCCGCGGCGCTCGGCGCCGCGGCCCTCTTGGCCCAGGGCGGGATCGACGCGCGGGTCATCGACCTTCATACCCTCAAACCGATCGACCGGCCGCTGCTCGCCCGCGCGGCGCGCGAGACCGGCCTCATCGTCACCGTCGAGGAGCACTCGGTGTTCGGCGGCCTGGGCGGCGCGGTGGCCGAGGCGCTGGGCGAGGACTGCCCGGCGCCGATGCGCATCCTGGGCGTCCCCGACACCTACTGCGAGGTGGTGGCGCCGCACGAGGAGCACCTGCGGCGCTACGGCCTCGACGCCCAGGGGATCGCCGCCGCCGCCCGCCAGGCGCTGGGGAGGATGGGGGCATGAGCGCCCATCCCGCCGCGACCGTCCAGCGGAGCCGGACCGATCCCGCCGGCGCCGGCCTCGGCACCAGGGAGGCGGCCCGCCGGCCGCTCGGCATCCTGATGCTCGCCGGCAAGATGGCGCGGGTGCCCGGGTGCATGGCCTGCGACGACACCTTTCCCTATCCGGTGGTGCGCCAGGTGGTGGCCGGCTCGCGGACGCCGCTCACCGCCGCGGAGGCGCTCGCCATGCTGCCGCTCTATGTCACGGCGGCGCGGCAGCTGGCCGCGCGGGGCGTGGCGGCGATCACCGCCAACTGCGGCCTGATCGCCCTCATGCAGCGCGAGCTCGCGGCGGCGGTCGCGGTGCCGGTGGTCACCTCGGGCCTGCTGCAGGTGCCCTTCGTGCACCGCCTGATCGGCGGCCGGCGGGTGGGCATCCTCACCTTCTACACCGACGCCGTGGGCGAGGACAACTACCGCGCCTCCGGCTGGAGCGCCGAGGAGATCCCGGTGGCGCTCGACGGCGTCGGCGATTCCACGGCGTGGCAGGAGTTCCTGCGCACCAAGGAGGTGCCGGAGCAGCTGCGCCCGCGGCTCACCGCCGACCTCGCGGCGGTGGCCCGGCGCCTGCTCGCCCGCCACCCCGACACCGGCGCGCTGGTCTCCGAGTGCACCATGCTGCCGGCCTGCCTGGACGCGGTGCGCGCCCAGGTGGGGGTGCCGGTCTTCGACATCCTCACCGCCCTCGACCTGGCGATGGCGGGCTCGTTCCGGCCGGCGGCGGCAGCGGCGGCGTGACCACCGGCACGCCCAGCCTGGGAATCCTCATGCTGCCCGGCAAGATGGCCGTGGTGCCGGGCTGCATGGCCTGCGACGCCTCGTTCCGCTACCCGGTGATCCGGCGCACGGTCGCGGGCGCCCGGCCGCCGCGGAGCCGCGAGGCGGCCGAGGCGATGCTGCCGCTCTACCTGGTCGCGGCGCGGCAGCTGGCGCGCGACGGCGCCGCGGTCATCACCGACAACTGCAACGGCGCCATGGTGTTCCTCCAGGACCGCCTGGCGGCGGCGGTGCCGGTGCCGGTCGTGACCTCGGCGCTGCTGCTCGTGCCGCTGCTGCACCGGCTGCTGCCCGAGCGGCGCATCGGCATCCTCGCCTTCGACGCCGCCGCGGTCGACGAGGAGATCTGCAACGCCTGCGGCTTCAGCGGCGCCGCGGTGCCGCTGGCCGTGGCCGGGGTGGCCGACCGCCCGTCCTGGCAGGAGTTCCTGCGCACCAAGGAGATCCCGCAGCCGCTCCTGCCGCGGCTCCAGGACGACCTGGCGGCGGCGGCCGGGGCGCTGCGCCGCGCCCATCCCGACCTCGGCGCGCTGGTCTCCGAGTGCACGCTGCTGCCGCCCGCCTGCCAGTCCCTGCGCGAGACGCTGGGCCTGCCGGTCTTCGACATCCTGACCTGCCTCGACATGGCGATGGCCGGCTGCTCGCGCCCGGCCGGCGCCGCACGGGGCGCTGGGGAGGTGCGCCGATGAACCTGTCCACGTTTCAACTGTTCCCGCGTATCCACTACGGCTGCGGCGCCGCGGCGCTGGCCGGCAAGGAGCTGCAGCGCCTCGGCGTTCAACGCGCGCTGGTGGTCACCGACCCCGGCGTGCTCGCGGCCGGCGTGGCGACCGGCGTGCTCGACTCGCTGGCGGCGGCCGGCATCTCGTGGGAGGTCTTCTCCGAGATCGAGACCAATCCCGCCGACATCCATGTCATGGCCGCCGCCGCGACCTACCGCGAGGCGGGGGCCGATGGCATCGTCGGACTGGGCGGCGGCAGCGCCATGGACGTGGCCAAGTCGGCCGCCGCGGTGGTCACCGGCGGCGGCCACGTCCGCGACTACGAGGACGGCCGCCGCACCGTCGGCGCGCCGCATCCGCCGCTGGTCTTCATCCCCACCACCTCCGGCACCGGCAGCGAGGCGGTGGGCGGCACGATCATCGTCGACACGCTGCGCATGTTCAAGATGCACATCGTCGCGGTGCCCGGCCACGTGGCGCTGTGCGATCCGCTGCTCACCCTGTCGCTGCCGCCGTGGGTGACCGCCGCGACCGGCCTCGACGCGCTGTCGCATGCCATCGGCGCCTACGTCTCGGTCGAGCGGCAGCCGCTCGCCGACGCCCACGCCCTCTACGCCATCGAGCTGGTGGCGCGCTGGCTGCTGCAGGCGGTGGCCGACGGCGGCGACCGCGAGGCACGCTCGTGGATGATGGTGGCGAGCCTCGCCGCCGGCATCTCGATGAAGGGGGGCGGCAGCGGCGAGCACGCCTTTGCCCACGGCATCAACGTGCAGCACCGGGTGCATCACGGGCAGGGCTGCGCCATCTTCCTGGCGGACGTGATGGATTACAACCTGGCGAGCTCGGCGCCGCGCTATGCCCGCATCGCCCAGGCGCTGGGCATCGAGCGCGGCGCGAGCAGCGAGCTGGAGCACGCGCGGGCCGGCATCGCGGCGGTGCGGCAGCTGGTCGACGCCGCCGGCACGCCGCGGCTGCGGCAGGTGGGGGTCGAGGAGCGGCACGTGCCGCGGCTGGTCGATTACGTGATGCAGGACGCCTTCCATCTCGGGCTCAACCCGGTGGCGATCGGCGCCGGGGACGCGGAGCGCATCCTGCGCACCACCCTCGCGGCGTGAGGGGACCGGCGGGACTGGGAGCGCTGGCGGGACCGGCGGGATGGGCAGGACCGGCGGGACGGACCGAGATCGAGGAGGACGCGGCGATGACGAGCGTGGAAACGAGCGCGGGCGGGAAGGCGAGCGCGGCGCGGCAGGATGGGAGCGCGGGGCCGGTGCCGGGGTCGCCGGACTGGGTGAAGGCGTACACGTTGTCGAGCCGTACCTCGTGCCGCAAGGCCCAGTTGGAGCTGGCACGGGCCGATCCGAGGGTGTTCTCGCTCGAGGGCGACCTCGGCATGTACAGCGTGCCGTTCCATCGCGAGCTGCCCGACCGCTTCCGCCAGATCGGCATCGCCGAGGCCGACCTGGTGGGCACGGCGGTGGGGCTGGCGCGGCGCGGCAAGATCCCGTTCGTCAACTCGTTCGCCGCCTTCCTGGCGTTCCGCGCCTGCGAGCAGGTGCGGCTCGACGTGGCGTACCACCGCGCCAACGTCAAGCTGGTGGGCTGCTACGCCGGGCTCTCCGGCGGCGCGGCGGCCTCCACTCATCACGCCCTGGAGGACGTTGCCGTGCTGCGGGCGATGCCCAACCTGGTGATCCTCTCGCCGGCCGATGCGGTGGCGGCGTGGAAGGCCGTATGGGCGGCGGCGGTGCACGACGGGCCGGTCTACCTGCGGGTGGGCCGGGCCGAGACACCGCAGGTCTATCATGGCGACTTCGAGCTGGTGATCGGGCGCGCGGTGACGCTTCTGCACGGCGGCGACGTGGCGCTGATCGCGAGCGGCAACCAGATGGTGGCCGAGGCGGTGGCGGCGGCAGCGCTGCTGCGCGAGGAGGGGATTGGCGCGCGGGTCATGGACATGCATACGATCAAGCCGCTCGACCGCGAGGCGGTGCTCGCCGCGGCGGCGACCGGCGCGGTGGTGACGGTCGAGGACCACAGCGTGCTGGGCGGGCTCGGCGGCGCGGTGGCCGAGGTCCTGGCGCAGGAGATGCCGGTGCCGCTGGTGCGGCTGGGGATCGAGGACCAGTTCTGCGAGATCGTCGGCCCCTACGAGGAGATGGTGCCGTTCTACGGCCTCGACGCCAGGGCCATCGCCGCCGCGGCCCGGCGGGCGCTCGACCTGCGCCCGCTGGGGAGACGGCGGTGCGCTGCCGGGGCGGGCGGTGGCGCTTGACGGCAGCAGCGCCGGCGGCGGCGCCGGACAGCCCGCGTTGAACCGGGCTCCTGGAGGAGGGGGTGACCCGCATGCAGCCGACGGCGGCGCAGGCTCTCTTGGACCATCTGCGGGCGCGGCAGCCCGCGATGATCGATTTCCTGCGCCGGCTGGCGGAGATCGAGACCCCGTCGCTCGACCCGGAGGCGCAGGGGCCGGCCTTCGACCTGCTCGCCGCGGGCCTCGCGGACGCCGGGTACCGGTGCCGGCGGGTGCCGGGCCGGCGGAGCGGCGGGCAGCTCCTGGCGGTGCCGGCGCGGCGGGAGCGCGGGCGTGGCCGCCGGGCGCAGCTGCTCCTCGGGCACATCGACACCGTCTGGCCGCTCGGCACCCTCGCCCGCATGCCGGTCGTGCTGCGCGACGGCCGGCTCAGCGGCCCCGGCGTCTACGACATGAAGGCGGGCCTCACCCAGGCGGTCTTCGCCCTCGCGGCCCTGCGCGACCTCGATCTCGAGCCGGCGGCCGAGCCGGCGGTCTTCGTGACCTCCGACGAGGAGGTGTTCAGCGCCGACTCCGGGCGGCAGATCCCGCGCCTGGCGCGGCGGATGGCGCGGGTGTTCGTGCTGGAGCCGTCGCTGGGGCCGGAGGGGAGGCTCAAGACGCGGCGCAAGGGCTACGGGCGCTTCACCGTCACCGTGCACGGCAAGGCCGCGCACTCGGGGCTGGAGCCGGAGAAGGGGGCGAGCGCCATCCTGGAGATGGCGCACGTCATCCAGGAGCTGGAGAAGATCAACGATCCGGCGCGCGGCATCACGGTCAACGTCGGCACGGTGCGCGGCGGCGAGCGCGCCAACGTCATTCCGGCCATGGCCACCGCCGAGGTGGGGGTGCGGCTGCTGGCGGCGGCCGACCGCGAGGAGATCGAGCGCCGGGTGCGGGCGGTGCGGCCGGTGGTGCCCGGCACGCGGCTGACCATCGAGGGCGGGATCGATCACCCGCCGCTCGAGCGGACGGCGCGCAATCAGGCCCTCTTCGCGCTCGCCCGCGAGGGCGCCGCGGCGCTGGGGCTCGAGATCGAGGAGGGGACGGCGGGCGGCGGCTCGGACGGCAACACCACCAGCCTCTTCACCGCCACGCTCGACGGCCTGGGAGCGGTCGGCGACGGCGCCCACGCCGACCACGAGCTCGTCCACGTGGACCGCATGCCGGAGCGGGCGGCGCTGCTCGCGCTGCTGCTGCTGGCGCCGGTCGCCCCGCCCGGCCCGCCCCGGGGGCCGCGGCCCTCCGGCCGTCCCGGCTGAAGCGAGGGCCGGCCCGGAGCGGCCGGGGCGGAAACCCGCGCCGCCCGCCGGCCGTCACGTCCCTGCCTGGCCCGTGCCGCCGCCGCTTCCTCCGATGACCGCCAGCGTCGCCTGGCGGATGGTCTCGATGAACTCCTTCTGCCCCTGGAGCACCGAGGCGGTCACCTCGGGCGGCGCCGTCGAGGGGTCGCCGGAGTTGAACGGCGGGTGCGGAGCGTACTGGGCCGAGAGCTGCGCCTGCTGGGATGCGAAGGGCCCGGCCAGGCGGTTGACCAGCTCCAGGGCGAGATCGATCGACGAGGAGACGCCGCCGCCGGTGAAGCGGTTGCCCGAGAAGACCCAGCGCGGATAGCCCGCTTCGACCGTGACCTTGGGGAACAGGGCCAGGTTCTCGCGCTGGCTCCAGTAGGTGGTGGCCGTGCAGCCGTCGAGGAGGCCGGCGGCGGCCAGGATGAAGGCGCCGGTGCAGACCGAGCCGGCGTGCTGGGCCGCCGTGCCCGCCTGCCGCACGAAGCCGACGAATTCGGGGTCCTGCATCACCGTCCCCACCTCCTCGCCGCCTCCCGGCACGAAGAGGATGTCGATCGTTCCGGGGTCCTTGAACGAGCGGTGCGGCACCACGGTGACGTTCTCGGTGGTGGTCACCGGGTCCCTGGTCTTCCCCAGCCAGACCGACTGAAACCCGGCCGCCACCCACAGCGAGAAGATCTGCGTGGCGCCGCTGAAATCCAGCAGGGTACAGCCTTCATAGAGCGGAAAACCCACGGTCCAGCTGCCCTTCGTGCGCATGCTCCCTCCTCTGCTGCCCGATGCCCGGCGAGCGATCGCCAAGTGTAGCTTGGAGGATGCTGGAGCCGCCACGGCCGGGCCGGCACGGCAGGGTGCGCCGCCCGGCGCCCTTACCCCCTGGCCGTTCCTGTGCGAGAATCAATGCTCGTGCGGCCGGATCGGCAGCTCGCCGGCTGGCCCCAAGCGGCAACGCCAAAACATCCCTTCCGTTCGCGCGTAGAGGAGTGCATCGCGGGGAGAGGTGCGGCACGAACGGAGCGGCGAGCAAGCCATGAGCACCGACACGGGAACTCTCGAGGGTCTGCGCATCGAGCGCCAACCGGCCGGCGCGCCGCCGTCCGGCAGCCGGCGCCGCGGCTGGCTGGTGGCGCTCGCCGTCCTGGTCCTCGCCGGCCTGGCGCTCGGCGGCTGGCTCACGCGGTCGAGCGCCGCGCCGGTCAGGGTGGCGGCGGTCAGCCAGGCGGGAGCCGGCGCCGGGGGGAACGGCGGCGCGGTGCTGAACGCCTCGGGCTACGTCACCGCGCGCCGCCAGGCCACCGTGTCGTCGAAGGTGACCGGCAAGGTCGCCGAGGTGCTGATCGAGGAGGGGATGGCGGTCAGGCAGGGCCAGGTGCTGGCACGGCTCGACACGCTCACCCAGGACGCCGCGCTGGCGCTGGCCGAGGCGCAGCTGGGCGAGGCCCGGCGCACGCTCGAGGAGAACGAGGTGCGGCTGCGCCAGGCGCTCATCAACAAGGAGCGGCAGCACAAGCTGCTGGCCGGCGGCGCCGGCACCGAGAGCCAGGTCGAGGCCGCCGACGCCGATGCCGACACCTACGCCGCGCGCCTCGCCCTCGGCCGCCAGCAGGTGCAGGTGGCCGAGCGCCAGGTGGCGGCGCGGCGACAGGACCGCGACGACACGGTGATCCGGGCGCCGTTCGCCGGCGTCATCACCACCAAGGACGCGCAGCCGGGCGAGATGATCTCGCCCAACTCGGCCGGCGGCGGCTTCACCCGCACCGGCATCGGCACCCTGGTGGACATGACCTCGCTCGAGATCGACGTCGACGTCAACGAGAGCTACATCAACCGCGTCAGGTCCGGGCAGCACGCCGAGGCGGTGCTCGACGCCTACCCCGACTGGCGCATCCCGGCGTCGGTGATCGCCGTCGTGCCGTCGGCCGACCGCCAGAAGGCGACGGTCAAGGTGCGCCTGGCGTTCGACCACCTCGACCCGCGCATCCTCCCCGACATGGGGGTGAAGGTGGCCTTCCTGGGGGACGAGGCGCCGCGCACCGTTGCAGCAGCCGCCGCCGCTCCCGAGGTGCGGGTGCCGCGCCGCGCGCTGCGCGACGACCACGGGCAGGCGGTGGCGTTCGTGGTGCAGGGCGACCACGTGGAGCGGCGGGCGGTGCGGGTGGCGCCGGGCACCGGCGACGAGGCGGTGGTGCTCGCCGGGCTCAGCGCCGGCGAGCAGGTGGTGATCGAGGGACCCGCCGACCTGGCGGACGGGCGCAAGGTGGCGGTGCACTGAGCGATGGCTCGGTCTGTCTCCCGAGCCACCTCCATGCGCTGAGCCGATTCTCTTTCCATCCGGCGGGGACGCTCCACCGCCCTTGAGGTGACCGAATGGCCGACAACCACACCCTGGTGCGGGTGCGTGACGTGCACAAGTTCTATCAGCGGGGCGCCGAGCGGCTCGACATCCTGAACGGCCTGTCGCTCGAGATTCCCCAGGGCGACTTCCTGGCGCTCATGGGGCCCTCGGGCTCGGGCAAGACGACGCTGCTCAACCTCCTGGGCGGCCTCGACCGTCCCAGCTCGGGCACGGTCGAGGTCGGCGGCGAGGCGATCGACCGCGTCTCCGACGGCCGGCTGGCGCAGTGGCGGGCGCGCCACATCGGCTTCGTGTTCCAGTTCTACAACCTGCTGCCGGTGCTGACCGCCGAGCGCAACGTGGAGCTGCCCCTGCTGCTCACCTCGCTGTCGAAGGCCGAGCGCCGGCAGCACGTCGCCACCGCGCTCAAGGTGGTGAACCTCGCCGACCGCGCGCAGCACTTCCCGCGCCAGCTCTCCGGCGGCCAGGAGCAGCGGGTCGGCATCGCGCGCGCCATCGTCACCGATCCGACGCTGCTGCTCTGCGACGAGCCGACCGGCGACCTCGACCGTAAATCCGGCGACGAGATCCTCGACCTGCTCCAGGCGCTCAACACGCGGCACGGCAAGACGATCGTGATGGTCACCCACGACCCGCACGCGGCGGCGCGCGCACGGCGCACGCTCTACCTCAACAAGGGCACGCTGGCCACGGAGCCGATGGAATGAAGTTCATCGCCCTGGTGCTGAGCAACCTGCGGCGCCGCAAGGTGCGGACGCTGTTCACCCTGCTGTCGATCTTCATCGCCTTCCTGCTGTTCGGCTTCCTGTCGGCGATCCGCGTCGCCTTCGGCGCCGGCGCCTCGGTCACCGGCGCCGACCGGCTGATGACCACCCACAAGGTGTCGATCATCCTGCCGCTGCCGCTGTCGTACCAGGAGCGCATCGCCCAGGTGCCGGGGGTCAAGGAGGTCACGCACGCCAACTGGTTCGGCGGCATCTACAAGGACCCGAAGAACTTCTTCCCGCAGTACGCGGTCGAGCCGCAGAGCTACCTCGACATCTACCCCGAGGTGCAGCTGCCGCCGGCGCAGAAGCAGGCGTTCCTGGCCGACCGCGCCGGCGCCATCGTCGGTGCGGTCACCGCCAAGCGCTTCGGCTTCAAGGTGGGCGACCACGTGCCGATCCAGGCCACCATCTTCCGCCGGCGCGACGGCTCGAAGATCTTCGACTTCAACATCGACGGCATCTACACCGCGCCCGAGGGCTTCGACACCAGCGGCTTCATCTTCCAGTACGACTACCTGAAGGAATCGAGCCCCGGCTACTCCACCAACCAGGTCGGCTGGTACATCTTCCGCGTCACCGATCCCAAGCTCTCCCAGCAGGTGGCCGACCACGTCGATGCCCTCTTCGCCAACTCCTCGGCCGAGACCAAGACGGCGACCGAGAAGGCCTTCGCCGAGGGCTTCGCCAAGCAGACCGGCAACATCGGCCAGATCATCACCTTCATCGTCGCGGCGGTGTTCTTCACCCTGCTGCTGGTGGCCGGCAACACCATGGCGCAATCGGTGCGCGAGCGTACCAGCGAGCTGGGGGTGCTCAAGACGCTCGGCTTCAGCAACCGCCTGGTGCTGGCGCTGGTGCTGATCGAGTCCTGCCTGCTGGCGCTGGCGGCGGCGGTGCCCGGCCTGGCGATCGCCTGGCTGATCGCTCACCGCGGCGATCCGACCGGCGGGTTCCTGCCGATCTTCTACGTGCCGGCGGCCGACCTGGCGGTGGGGTTGGGGCTCGCCTGCGCCCTCGGCCTCGTCACCGGCATCCTGCCGGCCTACCAGGCGATGCGGCTGCGCATCGTCGATGCCCTGCGGAGGGTCTGAGCCATGGCGATCCTGCGTTGGTTCTCCCAGGTGTGGGCGGTGACGCTGCTCAACCTGCGCACCATCGGCCAGCGCCGCGGCTCGTCGGCGGCGACGGTCTTCGGCGTCGCCGGGGTGGTGATGGTGTTCGTCGCGGTGCTGTCGATCGCCGAGGGCTTCCGCGCCACGCTCTCCGCGACCGCCTCCCCCGAGGGGGTGATCGTGCTGCGCGGCGGCAGCGACTCGGAGATGATGAGCGGCCTCACCCGCGACGCCTCGCGCATCATCGAGGACGCCCCGGGGCTGGCGCGCACCGAGCAGGGGCCGGCGGCCTCGGCCGAGCTGTTCGTCATCGTCGACCTGCCCAAGCGCTCGACCGGCACCGACGCCAACGTGCCGCTGCGCGGCATGCAGCAGGCCGGGTTCAAGGTGCACAAGGAGGTGCACATCGTCTCCGGCCGCACCTTCGCCTGGGGGCGCAACGAGGTGATCGCCGGCGCCGGCGCGGCGCAGGAGTTCAAGGGGCTGGAGGTGGGCTCGCGGCTGCGCCTGGGCGAGGCCGACTGGACGGTGGTCGGCCTCTTCGACAGCGGCGGCTCGGCCGCCGAGTCGGAGATCTGGTGCGATGCCGACGTGCTGATGCCGGCCTACCGCCGCACCACCTTCCAGTCGGTGCGCGCCAAGCTCACCTCGCCGGCGAGCTTCGACCGCTTCAAGGACGCCCTGACCGCCGATCCGCGGCTCGACGTGAGCGTGCGGCGGGAGGCCGACTACTATGCCGAGCAGTCGCGCGCCCTGGTCACCATCGTCACCGTCCTCGGCCTCCTGGTGACCGTGCTGATGGGGATCGGCGCGGTGTTCGGCGCCGTGCTCACCATGTACTCGGCGGTCGCCCAGCGCACGCGCGAGATCGCCACCCTGCGGGCGCTCGGCTTCCGCGGCGGGCCGGTGGTGGTGTCGGTGCTGGCCGAGGCGGTGGCGCTGTCGGTCGTCGGCGGCGCGATCGGCGCCGCCGCGGCCTACCTCATCTTCAACGGCTATCACACCTCGACGATGAACTGGCAGACGTTCAGCCAGGTGGCGTTCGCCTTCCGGGTGACGCCGAAGCTGCTGGTGGCGGCGATCCTGGGCGCGCTGCCGATGGGCCTGCTGGGCGGCATCCTGCCGGCGCGCCGGGCGGCCACCATGCCGGTGGCGAGCGCGCTGCGGGAGACCTGAGGCCTCCCGCCCGCGCTCCAGGATCAGGGGCGGCGGCGACCGGCCGGGGCCGGCGCCCGGCGGCGCATCAGCCGCAGAGCTGGGTGTAGGTGTGGCAGATGGGGCCGGTCGAGTAGTTGTAGCCGCCCCGGGCGGCGCCCAGGGCCTCGCGGTCGAGGCGCTGGACCGTCTCGCGGTCGAGGGTGAGCCGGTTCTGGCGCTCCAGCCGCGGCAGTTGCTTCTTCATGAGGTGTTCTCCCTTGCGCTCTGCGCGTTGGTGGGGGTTGGCGGAGGCCGCGCCTCTCCTCTGGAGAGGAGGGCAGCGCCTCCCCTCTAGAGAGGTGAGGGGCGGACGGCGGAGGGAGACAGACGCCGGCCGGCCCGTCGCAGCGGCCTGACCGCGGCTATACTTCCCCCGCGCCATCAACCGGAGGCACAGGCGGAGGCAAAGGGACGGACCGGTGCCGGTATCCGCGACCAGCTCGCAGCTGATCTACGACGCGCTCAGGGAGTGCGGCGTACGGCTGCTGTCGGTGCTGCCGGAGACCTGGCTCGTCCACCTGGTGACGCTGGCGGACGAGGACTCCGCGATGACCCTGGTGCGGCTGGCCAAGGAGGAGGAGGGGGTCGGGATCTCGGTCGGCGCCCACCTCGCCGGGGTGCGCTCGGCGATGCTGATGCAGAACCACGGCCTGCTGGCGAGCATCAACGGCATCGTGTCGCTCGCCCAGCTCTACCGCGTGCCGCTGCTGATGCTGGTCAGCTACCGCGGCGGCTTCGGCGAGGAGCACCCGTGGCAGACCGAGGGGGGCGGGGTGACCGAGGAGGTGCTGCGGGCGCTGCGCATCCCCCACGTGCTGCTCGACCGCCGCGACCAGGTCGCGGCGCGGGTGCGGCAGGCGCGGGACCTGGCCGAGGCCAGCCTGCGGCCGGTGGCGCTGCTGCTCTGCCGCGAGCTGATGTGGGAGGCCTGATGCAGCGGCTGGAAGCGCTCCGCGGGATCTACCCGCTGCTGGCGCCGCGGATCGTGGTCACCAACATGGGGGCGGCGCCGGCGGAGCTCTTCTCGCTCGGCCACCAGCCGGGGTTCTTCTACGTCTGGCATGCCATGGGGCTCGCCTCGTCGGTGGCGCTGGGGATCGCCCTGGCGCGGCCGGAGCTTTCGGTGGTGGCGATCGACGGCGACGGCTCGGTGCTGATGAACCTCGGCACCTTCACCACCATGGCGCGCTACCGGCCGCCGAACCTGCTGCACGTCGTCTTCGACAACGAGGTGCTGCTGTCGGTCGGCAGGAGCTTCACCACCGCCACCGCCACCGGCAGCGACCTGGCGGCCATCGCCGCCGCCGCGGGCGTGCCGCGCACCGGCACGTATCGCACTGTCGAGGCGCTGGCAGAGGCCGCGGGCGAGGCGCTGGCGGCCAGGGAGCTGGCGGTGCTGGTCGCCAAGGTCGAGCCGGTGGGGCCGGCGAGCTACTTCATCGACCAGCACCTGCTGGAGAACCGCTTCGAGTTCGAGCGCCACCTGCGCACGCTCGCGCGGCGCGCGGGCGCCGGCGCGCCCGGCGCTGACGGCGCCCGCGATGCACGCGATGCTCAAAGCCCTGGCGATGCTGGCGCCGCTGGCGGTGAGAAGGAGGAGGGATCATGACGGACGTGCTCTTGCGGCTGGCGGCCGAG
>JASLEW010000766.1 GCA_030150965.1 Thermoanaerobaculia bacterium
GGCGCCGGCGGGCTGCCGGCGCCGGCGCCCGCCCGCCGCCCGTCGCGGTCGAGCAGCACCAGGCGCTCGTGCAGCAGGTCGTAGCAGCCGAGGAAGGTCTGCCCCATGCCGATCGGCCACGAGGCCGGGGTCACCGCGAGCGCCAGGGTGCTCTCGATCTCGTCCATCAGCGACAGCGGGTCGCGGCCCTCGCGGTCGAGCTTGTTGATGAAGGTGATGATCGGCACGTCGCGCAGGCGGCAGACCTCGAACAGCTTCCGGGTCTGGGTCTCGATGCCCTTGGCGGCGTCGATCACCATCACCGCCGAGTCGACGGCGGTGAGCGTGCGGTAGGTGTCCTCGCTGAAGTCCTCGTGACCCGGGGTGTCGAGCAGGTTGAACGTGCAACCGGCGTACTCGAACGTCATCACCGAGGCGGTGACCGAGATGCCGCGCTCCTGCTCGACCTTCATCCAGTCGGAGCGCGCCCGGCGGGCATCGCCGCGCGCCTTGACCGCGCCGGCCAGCTGGATGGCGCCGCCGAAGAGCAGGAGCTTCTCGGTGAGCGTCGTCTTCCCGGCGTCCGGGTGCGAGATGATGGCGAAGGTCCGCCGCCGCGACGGACTGTCGTTCCGGTCGTTCATGCCGATGTGCCGTGTCTCCCGGCTCTCCCGCGGCGACCCGGACCGCCGCCCCGTGCCGCGCGTCCGGACCTGCTGTGCCGGGTGAAGGGGCGGCGGGGAGAGCTCCTGCCGCGCCTGATGAAACAGCCGCGCAGCCTAGCAGATTCCGCCGCGGCGTCCCGGCAGGGGCCGGAGGCCGGGTGGTGGCTCGGAGCGGCTCAGCTTGCTTCCCCCGGCCCCCGGAGACCCGGGGAGGGCTCGGAAACCCTGATCGTGCCTGGTGAGTGTCCTCCGGCGAGGGAGCAATCCGAGCCACTGCCGGAGCTTGGCTGCATCCTGAAGTTGTGCCGTCTGCATTGTATGTATGAACACATCCATCTGAAGTATCTTGCTTTGCATCGATCATTATGGTAAAACCACATTGCTGGTGGAATTCGCCACCAGCAAAGGAGGAATCATGAAGAAGGGCCTCAGAAAGATCCGCCTGAACCGTGAAACGCTGCGCTCCCTGGACGACCAGCACCTGAACGCGGCCGTCGGCGGCGTGGTGACCCGGATCAACTGTACGAACGACCCGACCAACTGCGCCCCGGCCTCGGGGTGCGCCAGCTGCGACACCTGCTTCACGCAGTGCGGCACCTGCCCACCCTGCCAGAACTAGTCGCCTAGTTCCTTGCGGATCCAGGAGGCGGGGCCCCTCCTCTTCTCCTCCGGAGGCCGGCCGTTGCCAGGGGCGGAAACGCGCCTGCGGCGGCCGGTCCCCGGCTCTTTCAAGAAGGGGACCCCCGCTTGCCCGGTGCGGCCGGCGGCGCCTCCGGAGCCCCGACCCCCTTCCCGCCCCTCCGGGGGAGCGGGGGGCCTCCCCGCCCACCCTCGTGCGGTCGACCGGGGCAGCTCAGCTGCTCAGGGTGTGGACGCGGAAGAACTCGGCGGCGGCGGCGGCGGGCTCGCCGGCGAGGGCGGCGGCACCCTCCTCGGGGACCCAGTCGGCGGGCAGGTGCTTGCGGTAGGCGCCCTCCAGGAAACGGCGGTCGAAGAGGGCGATCACCCCGGTGTCCTCGGGCGAGCGGATGAGGCGGCCGGCGGCCTGCACCACGCGGGTCATGCCGGGGACCACGAAGGCGTACTCGAAGCCGCGCTCGAAGCGCTCCTCGTAGTAGTCCTTGAGCAGCTGGCGCTCCAGGGTGAGGGCGGGCAGGCAGGGGCCGACGACCGCCACCGCGCGCAGCACGTCGCCCGGGTAGTCCACCCCCTCGGCAAAGGCGCCGCCGGCCACCGCGGCGAGCAGCACGTCGCGGGCGACCGCCCCGCGCAGCAGGGCGAGCAGCTGCTCGCGCGCCCGGTCGTCGTCGGCCTGGCGCTGCACCAGCAGGCGCTTGCCGCGCAGGCGCAGGCGCCCGGCGACCTCGGTGAGGAAGGCGTAGCTGGGGAAGAGGGCCAGGCAGTTTCCCGGCACCGCCTCGGCGAAGGCGGCCAGGCGCTCGGCGATGCGGTCGTAGTTGGCGGTGCGCTGGCGGAAGGCGGTGGCGACGGAGGAGTCGATCACCACCCGGCGGTTGGCGGCCGGGAACGGGTTGGGGATCTCGACGAAGGCGGTGCGCGCGGGGTCGAAGCCGAGCAGGCCGGTGTAGAACTCCGGCGGCGACAGCGTGGCCGAGAGGCCGATCGCGGCGTGCGCGCCGTTGATCACCTCGCCCAGGAAACGGCTGGGGTCCTTGCACAGCACCTTGACCCGGCAGTCGCCCTGGCAGACCTCCACGTACTGGCTGAAGGCGGGGCCGGACTGCTGCAGCCCGCGGAGGAAGCGCAGCACGTCGAAGTAGAGCTCGACGAACGGGTCGTGCGGGCGGAAGCTCCGGCTCTCGCGCTGGTGCTCCAGGTAGTCGACGAACGCGGCGTCGAGCTCGGGCCGCAGGCGGAAGAAGCGCTCCTCGGGCAGCGGCACCTCGGCGGCGCGGTCGCGGCCGGCCATCCACGCCCGCGGCGCCTCGCCCGTGCCGGCCTCCACCTCCAGCCGCGGGTCAGGGCCCGGCCAGCCGCCGGGGCCGGTGGGCTCGCCCCCGCCGCCGTCCCCGGGGCCGGGGCCGAACGGGCCGGCGGCCTCGAGCCCCGCCGGGCCGTGGGCGAAGAGCGGCAGCGGCACCGCCTCGGCGACCTCCGAGTCGTCGCAGCCGCCCGCGGGATCGAGGCCGTCCGCGACCGCCGCCTCGATGATCGCGGCGAGCTTCCAGCACAGGCCGGCGATGCGCAGGTGGATGGGCGCGCCCAGCCGCGCGGTCTCCTCCCCGGCCCGCCGCGCCGCGCCGGCCGAGAGCTCCGGGCTGTGGTAGCCGCGGCCGCGCTCCACCAGGTTGTGCACCTCGTCGATCACCAGCACCGTGTCGGCGAGGTCCTGGTCGGGGGAGAAGTCGGGCAGCGACACGAACGGGTCGAAGGCGTAGTTGTAGTCGCAGACCGTGATCTCGGCCCGCGACGCCAGCTCCAGGCTGACCTCGAACGGGCACACCTCGGCGCCGCGCGCGGCGCGGAACACGTCGTCCGGCTCGAACGCCAGGTGGCGCTCGTAGATGTCGCCGAGCACTCCCGAGGTCTGCAGCTTCTGCGCGTAGTCCTTGGCGAAGCGGCAGTACTCCTCGTGGCAGATCAGCTGGTCGTTGGCGCACATCTTGGCCTTGGCGCGCAGCCGCAACGAGCGGAACACCGCGTCGTCGTTGAGCCGCTTGAGGACGCCCATCGCCATCTCCTGCTGCAGCGTCTTGGCGGTGAGCACGAACAGGCGCTTGTTGTGCGTCAGGCAGTAGCGCAACGCCGGGAAGAGGGCCGCCACGGTCTTGCCGAGGCCGGTCGCCGCCTGCAGCAGCAGGTGCTCGCCGCCGGCCATCGCCGTCTCGACCGCGGCGAGGATCTGCTCCTGCCCGGGGCGCAGGACCGGGTAGGGGAAGCGCAGGCGCTCGGCGGCCCGCTGCAGCTCGCGCCGGCGCTCGCGCTCGGCCTCGAAGGCGCGCAGCAGCGCGTTGAGCCGCCGGCGCACCACCGCTTCGACGGCGTCGGCGCGGAAGCTCAGCTCCTCGCGCTCCACCTCGTCGCTGCCGATGGCGATCAGCACCAGCTCGGCGCGCACCTTGGGCTCGCCCTCCCGCGCCAGCATCCAGGCATAGAGCAGCGCCTGGCGCTGGTAGAGCTCGCGCACCGGCGGCGCCAGCGAGCCGCCGCGCCGCACCGACTTGATCTCCTCGACCACCAGGGTGCCGTCGGCCTCGCGCCGCAGGCCGTCGGCCCGCCCCTGCACGGTGATCTGCCAGCCGCGGTGCTCGAACGCCGTGCGCAGCGCCACCTCGCGCCGGAAGCTCCCGTCGTCGGCGAGCTGCTGCTCCTGGTAGCGGCTGTGGATCGCCTGGCCCAGCCACAGCCGCTCGTAGCCGCCGCGGTTGGAGAAGCCGAGGGTGCGCAGCAGGGCCCCCTCCAGCAGGTCCGCGACCGCCAGGTCCAGGGTCAGCTTCTCTCCATCGAACCGCGGCGGCATGGCTTCCGAAGTATAGGGCACGGCAATAGTTGGCCGCGCTCCGCGGCGTCCCCGGGGCACCCCCGGGCGGGGCCCGGCGCCGGGAGCCGCGCGCGAGCCGCGGCCCTCCTCCTGCCAGATAAGACGGAAACCGCGGCGGCAGGGCGCACCGGTGGCCGCGGCGGCGGCTTCGCGGGCGCCCCGGCGCCCCCCGCGCCGCCGGGACCGCCGGGACCGCGGGAGGCGGTGTCCGGCCCGCCGCCGGCGGGTTGGGCTTGGGGGCTCCGCCTTGCCCTCCCACGGGGGCGGCAAATATGCTTATTTAAACCTGCCTGCGAGAGGGGCCGCGGATTGCCGAAACGGGTAGCGATGGTCTGGCCGGCGGTGCTGGTGCTGGCGTCCGCGGGCTGGCTGCGCGGGCCGCTGCTCCGGGTGGCCGCGCCGGCCCGGC
>JASLEW010000776.1 GCA_030150965.1 Thermoanaerobaculia bacterium
ATCCCCGCCTCCGGCGCCCGCGCGGCGCCGGCGCCGGAGGCGGCGGCTCCGCCTGCGGCGGCTGGAGGTTCACCTTCACCAGCACCTTGAACGGCTGCACGATCTGGAGCAGCGGATCGGGTGAGACGACCGCCACCGTGGTCTCGAACGGGATGGCGTGCCCGTCCAGGCTGATCGGCTCGGTCGAGAGGCTCCCGGCCTTGGCGATGCGCGACTGCGGGCCGGAGACCAGCACCTGGTTGGGCAGCACGTCGGGCTCCTCGACGGTCGAGCCGCCGGCCGGCTCGCCGGTCAGCTTGGGGACCACCGGCAGGCGCTGCGTCTTCTCCTGCTCCAGCTCCACCCGGATCGCCGAGGGCTCGATCGCGACCAGCTCCAGGTTCTCCGGCATCAGCACGTTCTCCGGCTGCAGGTTGACCGTCCAGGTCCCGGCGGCGTAGCGCGACAGATCGACCTGCACGTCCACCTGGAAGGGCGTGAGCCGGCGGATCGCCTTGCTGCTGCCGCGCAGCCGCACGTTCACCGAGGGCACCGGGTCGAGCACGATGAAGCCGCGCGGGCGGTTGTAGCTGAGGCTGGCCTCGATCAGCCGCTCCGACGGCGCCTCGCGCACCTCGAACGAGAAGTTGAACCACAGGCCGAGGGCGATGGCCAGCGCCAGCACCCGCAGCCCCCAGGTCTGGGCGCCGGCCTTCACGCGGCGGCTCTCCCGCCCGAGTAGAAGTCGGCGATCAGCACCTTGTAGAGGGCGTTGCGCAGGCTCTTGCCGTCCAGCTCGCGCATCATCTGGCCGTCGCAGGCGAGCGAGATCATGCCGGTTTCCTCCGAGACGATGACCGCCACGGCGTCGGTCTCTTCGCTGATCCCCAGGGCCGCGCGATGGCGGGTGCCGAGGTCCTTCGAAAGGTTCGGGTTGCCGGTGAGCGGCAGGAAGCAGGCGGCGGCGGCGATGCGGCTCTCCTGCACGATCACCGCGCCGTCGTGCAGCGGCGTGTCCGGGGTGAAGATGTTGATCAGCAGGTCGAAGGAGAGCACCGCGTCGAGCGCGATGCCGTTCTCGATGTAGATCCGCAGCCCCTGGAGGCGCTCGACCACGATCAATGCACCGATGCGCCGCGACGAGAGCGTGGTGGCCGCCAGCACAATGTCGCCGAAGCCCGAGGCCAGCTGCTGCTGCTTGACGAAGCCCCACAGCGGATTGCGGCCGAAGTTGGCGAGGGCGCGCCGCATCTCCTGCTGGAAGAGGACGATGATGGTGAACGGCAGGGCGATGAGCAGGCTTTCGAGGATGGTCTGCAGGGTGACCAGCTCGGCCCAGCGGGCGCCGTAGTAGACCAGCCCGACGAAGACGATGCCGAGCAGGATCTGCACCGCGCGGGTGCCGCGGATGAGCAGCAGGAGGTTGTAGACCACCAGCGCCACCGCCAGGATGTCGATGGCGTCACGCCAGGTGACCAGGCCGAAGAACTGCGTCCAGCTCGCTCCGTTCACCCGTGGGCCTCGGCGATGGCGCTCCACACCGCGAGGAAGCGCACCGACTCCGCGGCGTCGTGGACGCGGACGATCGCGGCCCCCCCCGCGACCGCCCACGCCAGCGCCGCCAGGCTCTCGGCAAGGCGCTCGGCGGCCGGGGTGGGCGGCACGGCCGCACCCGCCGCGGCCGATTGCGGGCCGGTGCCGGAAACGCCTCCCGCCCGCGCCCTGGCGGCGGCGGCGGCGAGGAAGCTCTTGCGGCTGGCGCCCACCAGGAGCGGCCGGCCGATGGCGCCCAGCTCGGGCAGCCGGCGGAGCAGGGCGAGGTTCTGCTCGGCGGTCTTGCCGAAACCGATGCCGGGATCGAGGATCAGCTGTCCGGTCTCGATTCCCGCCGCCGCCGCGCGCCCCATCGCCTGCTCCAGCTCGGCCCCGACCTCGCCCAGCAGATCGTCGAAGGCGATGCCGCGCTGCATGGTGGGGATCGCGCCGCGGCTGTGCATCAGCACCAGCGGGCAGCCGGCGGCGGCCACCGCCGCTCCCAGGTCGCTGTCGCCCAGGGCGCTGATGTCGTTGATCAGGTCGGCGCCGGCGGCGAGCGCCGCCCGCGCCACCGCGCCCTTGCGGGTATCCACCGAGATCGGCGCCGCGGTCGCCGCCCGCAGCCGGTCGAGCACCGGCAGCAGCCGTCCCAGCTCCTCGCCGGCCGGCACCTCGCGGGCGCCGGCACCGTAGACGCCGCCGCCCGGGCGGGTCGATTCGGCGCCCAGGTCGAGCAGGTCGGCGCCTGCCGCCAGCAGCTCCAGGGCGTGCTCGACGGCGCGCCCCGGATCGGTCCAGAGGCCGCCGTCGCTGAAGGAATCGGGAGTGAGGTTGATCACCGCCATGACCAGCGGCCGGCCGTCGCCCAGCGGCAGGGGCAGCGGACGCCCGCCGGGCAGCCGCAGGGTCCAGCGCGTCGAGGTCAGGGGAGGAGCCGGGGCGGGTGGTTGCGCGATCTCCATGGCCGGACCGCTGCCGTCAGGACGTTTCCTCCGCTCCGGCAACGGACGGTTGGGCGGCGCGCCGGCGGGTGACGACCGGCCCGGCCTCGGTGCTGGGCAGCATCGAGGCGACCGCCGCCGGCCGCGGCACCATGATCGGCTCGGGCGCGTCGTGGCCGCTGATCACCAGCCCCTCGCCGGGCGGGACCGGCCGCGGCGGCGCGGGCTCCTCGCCGGTCATCACGCGGATGGTGCGGTAGATCTCCTCGCCGTCGAGCGACTCGCGGTCGAGCAGGTCGCCGGCCAGCTTCTCGAGCACGTCGCGGTGGTCGGTGAGGATCGTCGTCGCCCGCTCGTAGCCGTGCTGGACGATGCGCGACACCTCGCGGTCGATGCGCAGCGCCGTGTCCTCGCTGTAGTCGGCGCGCTGGGCGAAGTCGCGCCCCAGGAAGACCGGCTCCTCCTTGCTGCCGTAGGAGAGCGGCCCGAGATCCGACATGCCCCACTCGCAGACCATGCGGCGGGCCAGGTCGGTGGCGCGCTCGATGTCGTCGCCGGCGCCGGTGGTGATGTCCTCCTGGGTGAGCTCCTCGGCGACGCGGCCGCCCATCAGGATGGCGATCCGCGCCTCGACGTACTGCTTGCGGTAGGTGTACTTGTCCTCGGTCGGCAGCTGCATGGTGAGGCCGAGCGCCCGGCCGCGCGGAATGATCGTCACCTTGTGCAGCGGGTCGGCGCCGGGGGTGAACGCCGCCACCAGCGCGTGCCCGCCCTCGTGATAGGCGGTGACGCGCTTCTCGTCGTCGGTGAGCATCAGGGTCTTGCGCTCGACCCCCATCAGCACCTTGTCCTTGGCGAACTCGAAGTCGGCCATCTGCACCTTCTTCTTGTTCAGCCGGGCGGCGATGAGCGCCGCCTCGTTGACCAGGTTCGACAGGTCGGCGCCGGCGAAGCCGGGGGTGCCGCGGGCGATCAGCGACAGCTGCACGTCGTCGTCGAGCGGGATGGCGCGGGTGTGCACCTTGAGGATGCCCAGCCGGCCGTTGATGTCCGGCCGGTCCACGATCACCCGGCGGTCGAAGCGCCCTGGGCGCAGCAGGGCCGGGTCGAGCACGTCGGGGCGGTTGGTGGCGGCGATCAGGATGACGCCCTCGTTCGACTCGAAGCCGTCCATCTCGACCAGCAGCTGGTTGAGCGTCTGCTCGCGCTCGTCGTGGCCGCCGCCCAAGCCGGCGCCGCGGTGGCGGCCGACGGCGTCGATCTCGTCGATGAAGATGATGCAGGGGGCGTTCTTCTTGCCCTGCTCGAACAGGTCGCGCACCCGCGAGGCGCCGACGCCGACGAACATCTCGACGAAGTCCGAGCCGGAGATCGAGAAGAACGGCACGTTGGCCTCGCCGGCGATGGCGCGGGCGAGCAGCGTCTTGCCGGTGCCCGGCGGGCCCACCAGCAGCACGCCCTTGGGGATGCGGCCGCCGAGCTTCTGGAACTTCTGCGGCTCCTTGAGGAACTCGACGATCTCGGAGAGCTCGTCCTTGGCCTCCTCGACGCCCGCCACGTCCTTGAACGCCACCTTCTTGCCCGAGGCGTTGAGCAGCTTCGCCTTGCTCTTGCCGAACGACAGCGCCTTGTTGCCGCCGCTCTGCATCTGGCGCATGAAGAAGACCCACAGCGCCACCAGCACCAGCACCGGCGCCCAGGTGAGCAGCAGGGTGACCACCGGGTTGTCCTTGGGCTCCTCGACGGTGATCTCGACGTGGGCGGCGCGCAGCTCGGGGATCAGCTCCTTGGCATAGTCGGCCGGCACCTGGGTGTGGAACTCGTCGCCCTCGGCATACTCGCCGCCCGCCTTGTAGTGTCCGGAGACCTGCTGGCCGTGCAGGGTGACGTCGGCCACCCGGCCCTTGCTGACCGCCTGGTCGAAGTCGGAGAACTTGAGCTCGTGGCGGGCGCCCTTGCTGGTCTGGAAGGTGTTCCAGAGCAGGATCACCACCACGAAGATTGCCATCCAGAGAAACAGCGTCTTGAGAGTTGAGTTCAAAGCTGGGTTTCCTCGCCCGGCGCGTTGCAGAGCGCCGATTCTGCCGGTGGCCGCCTGGGCGCCATGTCTGCCGCGGTGGGCCCGGCTGCCGATCCTGCCGGTGTGCGTCCGCGTGGCCGGTCCGCACCTTCAGTGCTTGGAACCGCGCCGCACGGATGCAGATTCCCGGCCATGGGCGCCAGCTCCAACAGGCAAACGGTGCCCGGACCGGCGAGCCGGAAGCGGTGATCGATCGTCACGCCGGGCACCCAGGCGATCTCGTCGCCCCAGCAGACCAGCGGCAGACGGTCGCGCTGCCCGCGGGGAACGTCACGGTCGATCAGCACCTCCTTCAGCTTGCGGCTGCCGGGCGCACCCAGCGGCCACAGCCGGTCTCCGGTCCGGCGGCTGCGCACCGTGAGCCGCGTGCCTCCCGCCGGGTCCGCCGGCGGGCCCGCTGCTCGCGGCCCGGCCGGGGACGAGGCGGGAAGGGCGATCGCCGCCCGGTGCGGCTGGCCGCGCCACATCCAGTCCTCGGCTGCCACCTCGCTTGCCCGCACCATCATCGCGACCTCCGGGACGGCCAGCGCTCCCGGCACGCTGAGAGTATATGTGAAGGACGGCGCCGTCTCCGCCTGGCGGCGGCGCCGCAGGCACAGCCTGCCGCCCTCGACCCGCCAGCTCCAGCCGCCGCCGCAGTCGCAGGCGACTCCGCCGCCGGCGCG
>JASLEW010000796.1 GCA_030150965.1 Thermoanaerobaculia bacterium
CGCCGGCAGGCCCGCCGGGGCCGCCGGCCGAAACCCTGGTGGTGCTGGCGGAGCAGGGCGCCGCGGCGCTCATCGACCTGCTCAACCGCCACGCCCTGTCCGCCGCGGCGATGCGCAGCGGCACCTCCTGGCTGGACGGCCGCCTCGACCAGCCGGTCGCCGCCGCCTGCCTGAGCCTGCGCGACGACGCGACGGACGCGGCCGGCCTGGCGTTCCCGTTCGACCTGGCCGGCTGGCCCAAGCGCCCGGTGGACCTCATCGCCGGCGGCATCTTCCTGACCCCGGCGGTGGATGCCGGCCTGACGCCGAAGCTCGGCCGGCCGCCCACGCCGCACGCCGTGGCGCCCGACGAGTCGATCGCCTCCAACCTGCAGCTCCTGCCGGGCGGCGGCGAGCGCGCCGGCGAGGAGCTGGCGCGGATGGCGGGGGACGCCGGCGAGGGGCTGTGGATCGGCGCCCTGGGCGCGGTCGAATGCTTCGAGCCGCGGCGGCTGCGCTTCCGCGCCCGGGCGCTGGGCGTGCGCCGCATCGCCCACGGCCGGCTGGGCGAGGCGCTGCCCGACCTGACCTGGGAAGCCGGCCTGCCGGAGGTCCTCGCCGGCGTGCGGGCGGTGGGAAGCCAGCCGGTCGCCATCGGCGGCCGCGACATGCTGCTCGGCGCCATCACCGCGCCGCTCCTGGCCGTCACCGCCTGCGGCACCTGGCAATAGCCAAGCACGCGGGCCCGAGCTTCGTTGACAATGTAGCTGCATGAAGCTACATTGCTGGGGATGAAGACCGTCGGCCTTCGGGAGCTGAAGAACAGGCTGAGCGAATACGTGCGCGAGGTGCGCCGGGGCGAGGAGATCCTGGTCACCGATCGCGGCGAGGTGGTGGCGGAGCTGCGCCTGCCGGTGCCGCCGGAGGCGCGGCCCGCGGTCCACCCCGGCCTCGCCGACCTGGCCCGGCGGGGCATCGTCTCCCTGGGCCGGCCCAACCGGGCCGGCCTCTATGCCCGCCTGGCCCCCATCCTGCCCGAGGGGAGCGCCGCGAGGCTCCTGGACGAGGAACGGCAGGACCGGCGGTGAACCTCTATGCCGATTCGTCGGCGGTCCTGAGCTGGATCTTCGGCGAGTCGCGGGGCGAACGCGTCCGCGAAGCGCTCGCCGCCGCCGCGGTGGTGGTCGCCTCCGACCTGACGCTCGTCGAGTGTGACCGCGCCATCCATCGCGCCCTCGCCGCGGGCAGGGTCACCGAGGCGCAGGCTGCCGGCCGCAGGAGCCTGCTCGCCGCCGCGGCCGCGCACTGGAGCCTGATGCATCTCGATGCCGCGGTGGCCGAGCGCGCGCGCCGCCCGTTCCCCGCGGAGCCGGTCCGTACGCTGGACGCCCTCCACCTGGCGAGCGCGCTGGCCGCCCGCACGGCGGTGCCGGACCTCGTCCTGCTCTCGCTCGACGACCGGATGCGCGCCGCCGGGCAGGGGCTGGGCTTCGAGGTGCATCCGGCCTGAGCGCAGCAAGACCTCTCAAGGGCGCCACGGCTCCACGCCCGCATCGACCGCAGAGGGCGGCGCCGAGCTTCCCCGTCCCAGGACGCCACGCTCCCCGAGGCAGCGCGCCGCGAACCGCCGCGCTCGCGCGGCACGGCAATTGCTCCTCCCTGCGGCCGAGGCGGTTGCCCGTTATGACGATCTCCCTGCGCCCAGCTCAGCTCAAACGGTACAAGGACCTGGTCCGCCTGGTGGTCAAGCATGGGCGCCTGGGAGCGGAGGCCCACACCAACGGGGACTTTGCGGCCCTGGCTCCGGCCGGTGGGATCGACGAGGTCGAGGCCGGCGAGGGCGAGACCGACGAGGCGGCGGCCGGGCGGGCGCTGGCGGCGGATCTCGAGGAGCTCGGGCCGACCTTCATCAAGCTCGGCCAGCTGCTGGCCACCCGCGCCGACCTGCTGCCCCTGCCCTACCTCACGGCGCTGGCGCGCCTCCAGGACCGGGTCGAGCCCTTCGCCTTCGAGGAGGTGCGGCGCATCGTCGAGGCCGAGCTGGGGACGCGGCTGTCGAAGGTGTTCCCCCGCTTCGAGCCGGTGCCGCTGGCCGCCGCCTCGCTCGGCCAGGTGCACCGCGCCGAGCTGCACGACGGGCGGGCGGTGGCGGTCAAGGTGCAGCGCCCGCGGGTGCTGGAGACCATCCTCGAGGACCTCGCCGCGATGCAGGAGGCGGCCGGCCTGCTCGACGCGCACACCGAGTTCGGCCGGCGGTTCCACCTCACCGGCCTGGTGCGGGAGTTCAGCAAGACGCTGGCGCGCGAGCTCGACTACCGGCAGGAGGCCGAGAACCTCTCCCGCCTGGGCGGCATGCTCTCCGCCTGGGACCGGCTGGTGGTGCCGCAGCCGGTGGGCGACCTCACCACCGCCCGGGTGCTGACCATGGACTACGTGCGCGGGCGCAAGATCAACAGCATCGGGCCGCTGGCACGCCTCGACATGGACGGCGCGGCGCTCGCCGAGGAGCTGTTCGAGGCCTACCTGCACCAGGTGCTGGTCGAGGGCTTCTTCCACGCCGACCCGCACCCCGGCAACATCTTCCTCACCGACGACGGGCGGCTGGCGCTGCTCGACCTCGGCATGGTGGGCCGCCTGGCGCCGGAGCGCCAGGAGCGGCTGCTGCGGCTGCTGCTCGCGGTCAGCGACGGCCGCGGCGAGGAGGCGGCAGCGCTGGCGGCGCGCATCGGCGAGCAGATGCCGGACTTCGATCCGCAGCGCTTCAAGCAGACGATCGCCGACCTGGTGACCGAGCACCGCGGCGCGCGGCTCCAGGACATCGCCATCGGCCGGCTGATGCTGGCGGTGTCGCGCGAGGCGGCCGAGGCCGGCATCCGCCTGCCGTCCGAGCTGGCGCTCCTCGGCAAGACCCTGCTGCAGCTCGACGAGATCGGCCGCTGCCTCGACCCGGCGTTCAACCCCAACCAGGCGGTGCGCCGCCACGCCGCCGAGATCACCGGCCAGCGGCTGCGGCAGAGCACCTCGCCGGGGAGCCTCCTCGCCGGCATGCACGAGCTCAAGGAGTTCGTCGAGCGGCTGCCGGCGCGGGCCAACCGCATCCTCGAAAAGGTGGCCAACAACGAGCTGTCGGTGCGGGTGGAAACGATCGACGAGGCGCTGCTCATGCAAGGCGCCCAGAAGATCGGCAACCGCATCGCCATCGGCCTGGTGCTGGCGGCGCTCATCCTCGGCGCGGCGCTGTTGATGCGGGTCGCGACGCCGTTCCAGATCCTCGGCTACCCGGGCTTGGCGATGATCTGCTTCCTCGCCGCCGCCGCGGGCGGCGTCGGCCTGGTGCTGAGCATCCTGTGGAACGACCGGCCGCGCCCGAGATCGCGCTAGTGCCTGGCCGCGATCAACCGCGCCGCAGCAGCACCACGGTCTGGTCGTCGCCCTGCGGCAGGCCGGCCGAGAAGCTCCCGGTCGCGCTCTGCACCGCCTCCAGCAGCGCCGGGAGCGGCTGGTGCCCCTGGCCGCGCAGCAGGTCCACCAGGCGCGCCATGCCGAACTCCTCCTCGGCCGGCGACTCGGCCTCGGTGATGCCGTCGGTGTAGAAGCACAGCAGGTCGCCGGGCGCGAGGGTGACGGTGCGGGCCTGGAAGCGGCTGCCCGGCAGGACGCCGATCGGCAGCCCGGAGGAGCTGAGCTCCTCGACGGTGAAGCCGCCGGCGCCCGCGCCGCCCGCCGCGCCCCCGGGGACGGCGTGCAGCAGCAGGCCCGGGTTGTGGCCGGCGTTCATGTAGGTGAGGCGCCCGGTCGCCGGATCCAGCTCCGCCAGCATCAGGGTGATGAACTTGTTGGCGGTGGTCGAGTCGAGGACGTGGCGGTTGAGCAGCTCGAGCAGCGGCGGCCCGAAGCCGGCCTGGTCGAGCAGCAGGTGCAGCGCCGAGTGCAGCGTCGAGACCATCAGCGCCGCCGGCATCCCCTTGCCCGAGACGTCGCCCACCACCAGGCCGACGCTCCCGTCCTGGCGCTGGAACAGGTCGTAGTAGTCGCCGCCGATCTGGCGCGCCGGCCGGTTCCAGCCGATCAGCTCGTAGCCCGGCACCGCGGGCGCCTCGCGCGGCAGGATGCGGCGCTGGATGTCGCCGGCGAGCTGCATCTCGCGCTCCAGCCGCTCCTTCTCCAGCGCCTGGAGGTGGAGGCGGGCGTTCTCGAGCGCGATCGCCGCCTGGTTGGCGAACAGGCCCAGGGTCCGGCGGTCGGCCGGCGAGAACGGCCCGACGCCGCGCCGGCTCTCCTTGTCGCCGGCGGCGAGGAGGCCGCGGGGGCTGCCCTCGATCTCGATCGGCACGCCGAGCAGGTGGCGCGCCCCGGGCAGCAGCTCCGCGGGCGCGGCGCCGCGCCCGGCGAGGAACTCGCCCAGCTCGGCGTTGCCGCGGTCGAACCAGGGCGCCGCCTCGCCGCCGAAGGTGCGCTCCAGGCGGTAGCGCTCCCCCTCCAGGATGTAGAGCGCGCCGCGGCGGGCGTCGAGCAGCGACAGGGCGCGCAGCAGGATCTCCTCGGACAGCTTGTCGAGGTCCAGGGTGGCCGCCACCGCCAGCCCCACGTCGTAGAGGGCCTCCAGCTCGACCACCCGGTAGTTGACCTGGAACTGCTGCTCCTTGAGGTCCTGGCGCAGGCGCAGCGCCCGCGCGGCGCCGGTGAGCAGCAGCTCCAGGAGGCCGGCCACGGCCCAGGCCGGAGCGACCGCGGAACCGGCGGAGCCGAGCGCGCCGGCGGTCCCGGTCGAGTCGCCGCCGCCGGCGCCGGCGGCAGCCGGGGCGATGGCGGGGGCGGGGCCATCGGCCAGGCGCGGCGCGTAGACGACGCTGCAGCCGTGCAGACGCCACACCCGGATGTGCCGGCCGTCGGGCAGCGGCACGCCGGCGCCGATCGGGCCCCGCCGGCCGGCCGCGGCGGCCTCATGGACCGCGCCGAGCTCGTCGAGCGACTGCGGCAATCCGAGGTGCGAGTGGCCGCCGCCCGGGGACGCCGGCGTGCCCGCCACCTCGATCACCGAGCTCACCAGCTCCAGCTCCAGGCGCCCCTCGCGCTCCAGGTACATCGCCGCGAAGGCGGCGTCGTGCGCGCGGCACCAGTGGTCGAGCAGCCGCTCGACCAGGGCGCGCTCGGCGTTCTCGTCCTGCGCCAGGTCCAGCAGCTCGCGCCAGGTCTCCGCCGAGAAGGAGACCGCAGCCGGACCCTCCGCCCCCGCGGCGCTCACGTCAGCTCCGGAGTGCGGCGACGGCACTGTCCTCGGACTCGAAGATGGGCGCGTACTGAGCGAGGCCCATGATGTGGAAGGTCTTCTCGATGGTGGGCGTCAGGCAGCAGAAGCCCAGCTTGCCGTTGATCTCGATCATCTTCTCGATGATCTCGATGAGGATCGAGATGCCGATCGAGTTGACGATCTTGGTGCCGGCAAGGTTGAGCAGCAGGACCTTGAAGCCCGCGTCCAGCAGCTCGTAGGCGGCACGGGCGATCTCCTCGCCCCCCTGGTTGTTGATGTAACCCTCGGTGTAGATCACCGCCAGGCCGTCGCGACGGTCCACGGCAAGCTTCAGGATTTCACTCATCGACATCCCCGCTTTCATCGCAGCTTGCTCATCACCACGACCGTGCCCTGGGCATCCGAGTGGATCTCCACCTCGTCCATCAGCCCGCGGATGATCTTGAGGCCCCAGCCCCGCTTCCGTCGCGCCTTAAGCTTATCCTCGATCCGAGGCTCCGCCATCTCCTCGGGGCTGAATCCCACGCCGTTGTCCCGGACGGTGATCCGCAGCTTCTCGGGGTCCTGGCTCTCCTCGCCGCCAAGCACCTCGAAGGTCAGGTAGACCTCGCGCTCGCTCGCCCGGCTGTGCTCGATGGCGTTGATGCAGGCCTCGACCACCGCCATCTGGACCTCGCCGATTCTATCCGGACTCATCTTCATCGACTCGGCCACGGCGGTGGCGGTGCGGCCCGCCTCGATCTCGATCTCGGGGACCATCGGCAGCGCCAAAGTGACCTCTCGCAACACGACGTCACCAGCCATGGGAGTGAACGTGGAGGGACGGCCTTCAGAAGGACAGGTAGAGCTGCAGGGCGAAGATGACGATGGGATGGACCAGGCCGTGCGCCAAGAGCCAGCCGAAGCTGGCCAGGGTCGCCACGGAGAGCAGCGCCTTCACCTGCACCTGGGGGACGGCGGCCAGAGTCCTGCGTACCATGTAGGGCATCGGGTTCTCCTCATCCTCTCGTCACACCCTTGACGCAAGGCGACTGCCAACCCCGTCGCAGCCGGGATCTTGGACCATAAACCACGGCAGATCAGCAACTTGCCTCATCGCCGGGGAGATCTGCCGCAGCCGGGCCGCCGGCGGTCAGGGGCAAATTGTCGCGGTCGGGAGCGCCGCCGGCCTGCTGATGGGTGTTTCACCCCGGAAGAAACCCGAATGGGGCAAATTGTCGCGCATGGGATAAAAAGTCGCGCCCCCTCGCCGCCTGCCACCCCCGCCCCGCCCCATCCGGATGCCGGCTCAGAAACCCTTGCGCTGCAAGGTCTTGCGATCGACGCCCAGGATCCGCGCCGCCTCCATCTTGTTGCCGCCGGTCAGCTTGAGCACCCGGCCGATGTGGCGCCGCTCCAGGCTGGCGAGGTCGAGCGGCTCGGGCGACGGCTGGTGCGCCGACGTGCCGAGGAGCGACCGGATCAGCTCGGCGTCGATCTCGCGCTCGGCGAGCGACACCGCCCCCTCGATGAGGTTCTGCAGCTCGCGGACGTTGCCCGGGTAGTCGTAGGCGACCAGCAGGGCCAGCGCCTCGGGGCGCAGCGGCGGCACCGGGATCCCCTCCCGGCGGCAGAACTCCTCGACGAAGGTGCGCGCGAGCTGCGGGATGTCCTGGCGGCGCTCGCGCAGCGGCGGCAGCTCGACCTCGACCCCCTTGAGGCGGTAGTAGAGGTCCTCGCGGAAGCGTCCGGCGGCGATCAGCGCCTCCAGGTCCTGGTGGGTGGCGGCCACCAGGCGCACGTCGATCGGGATCGGCCGCCGGCCGCCGACCCGCACCACCTCCCGCTCCTGGAGGGCGCGCAGGAGCTTCACCTGGAGCGACAGCTGCATGTCGCCGATCTCGTCGAGCAGCAGCGTCCCGCGGTCGGCCAGCTCGAACATGCCGGGGCGCGCCTGGACGCCGGTGGCCACGCCCCCCTCGATGCCGAACAGCTCGCTCTCGAGGAGCGCCTCGGGCAGGGCGGCGCAGTTGACCGCGATCAGCGCCCCCTCGCGCCCGGAGCGCAGGTGCAGGAGCTTCGCCACCAGCTCCTTGCCGGTGCCGCTCTCGCCGCGCACCAGGACGTTGACGCCACGCGGCGCGACCCGCTCGACGACCTCCAGCACCCGCCGCACCGACGGCGCCGTGGCGACGATGCGGCGCCCCGCCACCTCGTCGGCGAGCCGCCCCTTGAGCGCCTTGTTCTCCTCCTCCAGGCGCTCGCGCTGGGTCTCCAGGCGCTCGACCTGGCGGGCGGCGTCGAGGGCGACGCCGGCCAGCGCGGCCACCGAGTCGAGGAAGCGGCGGTCGTCGGCGGTGAAGGCGGCGTCGGTGTCGCCGCGCACCTCCTTGTCGAGCACCGCCAGGTACCCGAGGTAGATGCCGCGGTAGGCCAGGGGAGTGGCGAGCAGGTGGTGATAGGGGCGGCCGGCCAGCTCGCCGCCGGAGCGCGCCAGCGGGTGCCCCTCGGCCAGCAGGTCGCGCCAGAGCGGCGCGGCGAGCAGCGCGGTGCCGTCCGGCGCCGCCTCGGTCCAGCCCACCACCGCCTGGCCGCGGGCGCCGCCGTAGGCGTCGCGGGTCACCGCCACCGCGGCGGCCGGGTCGAGCACCGCGCAGACCCGGCCGACCAGCTCCTCAACCAGCTCCTGCTCGGCGCGCTGCGCCTGCAGCGCGAGGGCGAGGTCGTAGAGCGTCTCCAGCTGGAGGATTCGCCGCTTTTCGGCCAGGCTCGCGTCGCTGCGCATGGCCCGATCTTACTCCCGCCGCCGGCGCCGGCAGAACGCCGGCCAGGTACCGGCCGGTGAAGCTCGCCGCCGTCGCCGCCACCTGCTCGGGGGTGCCGACCGCGATCAGCATGCCGCCGCGCGCGCCGCCCTCCGGCCCCAGGTCGATCACCCAGTCGGCGGTCTTGATGACGTCGAGGTTGTGCTCGATGACGATCACCGTGTTGCCCAGCTCGACCAGGCGGTGGAGCAGCGCCAGGAGCTTGCCCACGTCGTCGAAGTGCAGGCCGGTCGTCGGCTCGTCGAGCAGGTAGAGCGTGCGGCCGGTCGAGCGCTTGCACAGCTCGCGCGCCAGCTTCACCCGCTGCGCCTCGCCGCCCGAGAGCGTGGTCGCCGACTGCCCCAGGCGGATGTAGCCCAGGCCCACCTCGCACAGGGTGGAGAGGATGCGCTCGATCGACGGCACGTTGCGGAACATCTCGTAGGCCTGCTCGACCGGCAGGTCGAGGATCTCGGCGATGTTGAGCCCCTTGTAGCGCACCGCCAGCGTCTCGCGGTCGTAGCGCTTGCCGCCGCACACCTCGCAGGTGACGTAGATGTCGGGCAGGAAGTGCATCTCGATCTTGATCTGGCCGTCGCCCTTGCAGGCCTCGCAGCGCCCGCCCGGCACGTTGAAGCTGAAGCGCCCCGGCTGATAGCCGCGCATGCGCGCCTCGGGGGTCATCGCCATCAGGTTGCGGATCGGGTTGAAGACGTTGGTGTAGGTCGCCGGGTTCGAGCGCGGCGTGCGGCCGATCGGGCTCTGATCGATGGCGATCACCTTGTCGAGCTGCTCGAGGCCGGTGATCCGCGTGTGCTCGCCCGGCCGGTCGCCGGCGCGGTAGAAGTGCCGCGCCAGCGCCTTGTAGAGGATGTCGTTGACCAGCGTGCTCTTGCCCGACCCCGAGACGCCGGTGACCACGGTGAGCACGCCCAGCGGGAACTCGACGGTCAGGTTCTTGAGGTTGTTCTGCCGCGCCCCCTCGATCACCAGCGGCTTGCCGCGTCCGGTGTTGCGGCGCGGCGGCACCGCCACCTCCAGGTCGCGCCGCAGGTAGCGGCCGGTGAGCGACCGCGCGTCGGCCGCCACCGCGTCGGCGGTGCCCTGCGCCACCACCTCGCCGCCGTGCACGCCGGCGCCCGGCCCGAGGTCGATCACCCAGTCGGCGGCGCGGATGGTCTCCTCGTCGTGCTCCACCACCAGCACCGAGTTGCCGAGGTCGCGCATCCCCTTGAGGGTGGCGAGCAGGCGCGCGTTGTCGCGCTGGTGCAGGCCGATCGACGGCTCGTCGAGCACGTAGAGGACGCCCATCAGCTTGCTGCCGATCTGGGTGGCCAGGCGGATGCGCTGGCTCTCGCCGCCGGAGAGCGTCGCCGAGGAGCGGTCGAGCGTCAGGTAGCCGACCCCGACATCGTCGAGGAAGCTCAGGCGGTCGGAGATCTCCTGCACCACCTTGTCGGCGATGGCGCGCTCGCGGCGGTCGAGGGCGAGGGCCGCCATCCAGGCGCGCAGCGCCTCGACCGACTGGCTCGACAGCTGGTCGATCGAGTAGCCGGCGAGCTTGACCGCCAGCGCCTCGGGGCGCAGGCGGCGCCCCTGGCAGGAGGGGCAGACGTGCACCGACATGTACTTCTCGATCTCGGCGTGGATGGCCGCGGAGTCGGTCTCCTTGTGGCGCCGCTCGAGCATCGGCACCACGCCCTCGAACGACCCGGTCCACTTGTAGGTGGAGCGCTTGCCGCTCATCTTGAAGGTCAGCTCGCGGTCGCCGCTGCCCTGGAGGATCACCTGCCGCGCCTCGGCCGGCAGGCGCTTCCACGGCGTGGTGAGCGAGAAGCCCATGGTCTTCGACAGCGTCTCGACCATCTTCATGCGCCAGGACTTGGAGCCCTCGGGCCAGGGGGCGATGGCGCCGGCGGCGATCGAGCGCTCGGGGTCGGGGACGATCTTGTCGGGATCGACGCCCATCAGGGTGCCGAGCCCGGAGCAGGTCGGGCAGGCGCCGTAGGGGCTGTTGAAGGAGAACAGGCGCGGCGTGATCTCGGTCAGCCCGCTGCCGCACTCGGCGCACGAGTAGTTCTGCGACAGCGTCTCCTCGGCGTGCGGCGCGGCGCCCCCGGCGCCCCCGGCGCCGCCAGGGCCAGGCGGATCGAGCGGCGCTAGCACCACCAGGCCGCCGGCCACCTTGAGCGCGGTCTCGATCGAGTCGGCGAGGCGCTTCTCGATCCCCGGCTTGATGACCAGGCGGTCGACCACGATATCGATGTTGTGCTTCTTCTGCTTGTCGAGCGCCGGCAGCTCGCCGCCGAGCTCGGTCATCACCCCGTCGATGCGCGCCCGCAGGAAGCCCTCGCGCGCCATCTGCGCCAGCTGTTTGCGGTACTCGCCCTTCTTGCCGCGCACGTAGGGGGCGTAGAGCACCAGGCGGCTCCCCTCCGGCAGCTCCATCGCCCGGTCCACCATCTGCTGCACGGTCTGCGGCCGGATGCGCTGGCCGCAGGCGGGGCAGTGCGGCACGCCGATGCTGGCGTAGAGCAGCCGCATGTAGTCGTGGATCTCGGTCACCGTGCCGACGGTCGAGCGCGGGTTCCTCGACACCGACTTCTGCTCGATCGAGATGGCCGGCGACAGCCCCTCGATCGAGTCCACGTCCGGCTTCTCCATCTGCTGCAGGAACTGGCGGGCGTAGGACGACAGCGACTCGACGTAGCGCCGCTGCCCCTCGGCGAACAGGGTGTCGAAGGCGAGCGACGACTTGCCCGAGCCCGAGACGCCGGTGATGACCACCAGGCGGTTGCGGGGGATCTCCAGGTTGACGTTCTTGAGGTTGTGCTCGCGTGCGCCGCGGACTGAGATCACATCCATGGATTCACTCACTCTAGCAGACCGGTTTGGCGCTTCCGAGCCCTCCCCGCGCCGGAGAGGGAGGCAAGCTGAGCCACCCGGCCCGGAGGCACGGGCTCAAGGCAGAACCGCGCGCGGCGGCGAAATCTTCCTGGCAGCCCTATGCTAAAGTCGCATGAGGCTCATGGAGGATATGGCATGCCCTGGCATCTGCGTACCGTGGCGGCGACGATCCTGGCCGCCGCCCCGTGTGTCCTGTGGTTGAGCGCCGGTGCGTCCCCGGCGGCGGCGGCTCCGCGGGCCGGCGAGGACGCGGGCGCGGCCCCGGCGGCGCTGGCGGC
>JASLEW010000808.1 GCA_030150965.1 Thermoanaerobaculia bacterium
CGCGCCGGCGCGGCCGGCGGCCGGTGGGCGGCGGGCCGCCGGCTTGGCTGCCGGCGGCGGCACCCTGAAGAGGCGATCGGTGCCGGCCAGGAAGAGGACCGGCGTGGCCCATTCGAAGCTCTTCCGGTGGAGGCCCCTGAGCGTCATGCGCCCCTCGGTGACCGCCTGGGAGATCGAGTCGCCGGCCGCGAGCCGGCCATAGAAAGCCTCGCCGAAGGCGATCGCGGCGGCGTCGGTGATCGGGAACTGCATGGCGACCACCGCCGGCACGCCCCCCAGGAGGAGCGCGGCAGCCGCGCCGGTGAACGGGTCCTGCCCCTGGCGCCGCGGGAACGCGCCGCCCCAGCAGGAGTTGAGCACGACCAGGCGCAGCGCCGGCAGGCCGCGGAGGAAGTCGGCGAGGAGCCCGCCCGTCACCTCCTCCGTTCCGCCGCGGTCGTTTTCGAAGCACAGGGTCATCTCCTGCTCCTGGCCCTTGTGGAGGGCGCCGTGGCCCATGAAGTGAAGGACGTGGCAGCCCTCGTCGAGCAGGCGCTGCCGCAGGTGGCGCAGGTTGGGATGGCGCAGGTGCACGACCTCGATCGCGGGGTTGCGCGCCAGCGCGGCGCTGATCCGCTCGGTCTCCAGCGCCGTGCCGAGCGCCTGCAGGCCCCGCGGCCGGGAGTCGGCGAGGAGCACGCGCAGGGGACCGATGGCGGTTGCCCGCGGCTGCGTCCGCTGGTTGTGCGAGCGGGCGATCGGCGTCAGGCGATCGAGGGCGAGGAAATGGTCGCCGTCGAACAGCAGCTCCCAGGGCAGGGTGGCGAGCCGCGCGAAGTCCTCCCGGCGGTCGAAGGTCAGGCGCAGCCGGAGCCCCCGCCTGGTCCGCGCCGCGAGGCTCGCCAGCCCCTCGCGGAAGCCGGTGTCGATCGGACGCGGGAAGAGGGCGCCGAAGAGGGCGCTGCCGACCGCCCTGGGATCCATCGCGTCCCCCTCCGCGCCGCTGCCGCCCGTGGTCTCGATGTCCCGCCCGCCGCCGGCGCGCACCCGCCGTTCGAGGTCGGCGAGGATCCGCTCCAGCTCGTCGCCGGCGAAGGGCGGCGCGAAGGGCGCGCTCAGGCGCCCGAATGGAGCGGTCAGCACCCGCGCCTCGAAGCCCGCCGCGGCGGACCGCAGCTCGATCTCGAACTCGTCGAATCCGGGTGATCGTGCCATGGGCGCGCGGCTCTCCTCCGCGGCCGCCGGGGGCGCCGGCAGCCGCTCGCCGAGGTTGCGGGACACGGACGGCAACGAGCGTTCCGCCGGGCTGGCGGCGGCGCTGGCCTTCGGGCGGCCTACTCGAACGGCAGGCCCTTGTCCGGCTTGACAGTGGGATCGCACGGGTCGCTGCCGCCCTGGATCGTCACGTCGATGCCGGCGGCCAGCTCGGCCTCGACGCAGGCTTCCACGGCGGGATCGAGCGACTGCGTCAGGGCCGGCGCGGGGCCGGAGGGCTTCGGGCTGGCCTGGTCGGACACCGTAGCCGGTTGTTGGGCGCGTGGATCGGTCATCGCAAGCTCCCTCCAGAGGGTGTGAGCTTCCGTGATCGGAAGGCTCTCAGGCAGGAGACCCCGCCGCCGGGCGATTGTTCAGGGCTGCTGTATCATCGCATGCGCAGCCGCCGGGCGGGCGCGCAGGAGCGTCCGCGCGCGGGCGGACGAGGGGCAGCGGTGATGAGAATCGGGATCCTCGGATCAGGAGACGTCGGGCGCGCGCTGGGGACCGGCTTTGCCGGCCTGGGCGACGAGGTGAAGATCGGCTCGCGCGACCCGCGGAAGGCGGAGGTGCAGGAGTGGGTGCGGCGCACCGGCGGCGGCGCGTCGTCGGGCACCTTTGCCGAGGCCGCCGCGTTCGCCGAGCTGGCGGTGGTCGCCACGCTGTGGAGCGGCACGGAGCACGCGCTGCAGCTGGCCGGCGCCGCCAACCTGCGCGGCAAGGTGGTGATGGACGTCACCAACCCGCTGGTCTTCGCGCCCGGCCAGCCGCCGTCGCTGGCGCTCGGCCACACCGACTCCGGGGGCGAGCAGGTGCAGCGCTGGCTGCCGGAGTCGCGCGTGGTCAAGGCGTTCAACAGCGTGGGCCACGCGCACATGGTCAAGCCGGACTTCCCGGGCGGCCCGCCCGACATGTTCCTCTGCGGCAACGACGATGCCGCCAAGGCCGAGGTGACCGGCATCTGCCGGCGCTTCGGCTGGGGGACCATCGACCTCGGCGGCATCGAGGGCGCCCGCCTGCTGGAGCCGCTGTGCGTCATCTGGGTGCTCCACGGCATCCGCGGCGGCGGCTGGGACCACGCCTTCAAGCTGCTGCGCAAGTGAGGCCGCCCGCCGCCGGGCCGGTCCGAGCCGGCGGCCGGCGCGCCGTGGAGCGGCCGCCGGGCAGCCGTCAGCCAGGGCGGTGGCCCGGCGCCACGGCCGCCGGGGTCAACCGGCAGGCTCCCGGTCCAAGTCCTCCCGGCGGCGCACCCTGAGACGACGCGGGGTGGGCACAGAGACAGGCTGCTGCCGGGACCCTCTCACACCCGCAGGCGGTCGTGCGGGCGGGCCACCAGGGCGTAGAGGGCGGGCATCAGGAAGATGCTGATGAGCAGGCGCGAGAAGAGGCCGCCGACGATGACCAGGGCGAAGGGGCGCTGGGTGTCGGAGCCGACGGTGGTGGAGAGGGCCGCGGGGAGCAGGCCCAGCGCCGCCACCAGCGCCGTCATCATGATCGGACGCAGGCGCAGGATGGCGGCCTCGCGGGTGGCGGTGGGGATGGACATCCCCTCCTTGCGCAGCTGGTTGGCGTAGGAGATGAAGATCACCGCCGTCTGCACCGAGACGCCGAAGAGAGCGAGAAAGCCGATCGCCGAGGAGACCGAGAACGGCGTGCCGGAGAGCCAGAGCGCCAGCAGGCCCCCCACCGGATCGGAGATCAGCACCGCCAGCACGGTGACCAGGGGGAACTTGAGGTTGTCGTAGAGCATGAAGAGGAGCAGGAAGATGAGCAGCAGGGTGAGCGGCAGGATGAACTCCAGCTGCCGCCGCGAGGTGGTGTACTCCTCGTACTCGCCGCCCCACACCATGCGGTAGCCCGCGGGCAGGTTCACCGCTGCCGCCACCTGGCGCTGCGCGTCCTCGACCGCGCCGGCCAGGTCGCGCCCCTCGACCGAGAACTGCACGCCGATGTAGCGCGAGTTGCCCTCGCGGTAGATGAACGAGGCGCCGCTCGCCTCGCGCACGTCGGCCACCTCCTTGAGCGGGATCTGCTGCCCGCCGGGGGTGGCGATCAGGATGTTGGCGATCGCCTCGGGCGTCTCGCGGAACCGCGGCAGCAGGCGCACCACCAGGTCGAAGAGCTTCTCGCCCTGCACCACCTGGGTGGCGGCGGCGCCGCCCACCGCCGCCTCGATCAGGCCGTTCACGTCGCCGACGTTGAGGCCGTAGCGCGCGCAGCGGGCGCGGTCGGCGGTGACGGTGAGGCTCGGCTGGCCGAGCTGCTTGACCACCGACAGCTCGGCGATGCCCGGCACCTTCGCCATCACCCGCTTGGTGCCGGCGGCAAGCTTCTCCAGCGCCCGCAGGTCGGGGCCGAAGATCTTGACCGCCAGCGAGCTCTTGAGGCCGGTCTCGGCCTCGTCCACCGCGTCCTCGGCGGGCTGGGTGTAGTTGAAGACGATGCCGGGAAACGCCTGGAGCTTCCTGGCGATCGCCTCGATCAGCGCCGCCTTGTTGCGGTAGCGCCCCGACCACTCGTTGTAGGGCTTCAGGCCGACGAAGAACTCGTTGTTGAAGAAGCCGGTCGGATCGGTGCCGTCGTCGGGCCGGCCGAGCTCGTTGGCCACCGTCGTCACCTCGGGGAACGAGCGCAAGACCGCGCGCACCCGCGGCGAGATCTTCGCCGCCTCCTCGAACGAGATGGTGTAGGGGGTGGTGGCGCGGATCCACAGCGCCCCCTCGTCGAGGTGGGGCATGAACTCGGCGCCGATCGCCGGCACCAGCAGCAGCGAGGCGGCGAGGATCGCGACCGACACCAGGCAGGTCAGCCAGGGATGCGCCAGGCAGCCGTCGAGCAGCCGCGCGTAGGCGCCGCGGATCGCCTCGAAGACGGCGTTGCGCCGCTCGCGCACGCCGCGCGCCAGCGCCACGGTGCAGATGAGCGGCACCACCGTCAGGGTCAGCAGGAAGGCGCCGGCCAGGGCGAAGATGGTGGTGTCGGCCATCGGCTTGAACAGCTCGCCCGCCGGGCCGGCGAGGGCGTAGATCGGCAGGAAGCCGGCGACGATCACCGCCACGGCATAGAAGATCGGCCGGTCCACCTCGGACGCCGCCTGCACCACCACCTCGCGGATCCTGACCGGCCCCTCGCGCAGCGCCAGGTGGCGGAAGATGTTCTCGACCATCACCACCGCGCCGTCCACCAGGATGCCGAAATCGATCGCGCCGATCGACAGCAGGTTCGCCGGCACGTGCTTGAGGTCGAGGCAGATGAAGGCGAAGAGCAGCGACAGCGGGATGGTCATCGCCACGATCAGGCCGGTGCGCACGTTGAACAGGAAGAAGATCAGCACCACGAGCACCAGCACCATGCCGCGCAGCAGGTTGTCCTCGACGGTGTGGATGGTCAGAGCGATCAGCTCGCGCCGGTCGTAGTACGGATGGACCTTCACGTCCGGCGGCAGGAGCGACCGGTTGAGCTCGGCGGTCTTGCGCTCCAGACGGTCGAGCACCACCTGCGCCTGCTCGCCGGTGCGCATCAGGATGACGCCCTCGACCGCCTCGTCGCGGTCGTTGAAGCCGAACTGGCCGAGGCGCGGCGCCTCGCCGATCACCACCTGCCCCACGTCCTTGACCAGCACCGGCGTGCCGTTGCTCACCGCCAGCACGACGTTGCCGATGTCCTCGGGCGTCGCCAGGCGCCCCAGGCCGCGCACGTAGTAGAACTGGCCGCCCTGCGAGTAGAAGCCGCCGCCGGCGTTGCCGTTGTTGTTCCCGAGCGCCGTGATGATGGCCGGCACGGTGAGGCCGGCGCCGGCGATGCGCGTCGGATCGAGCAGCACCTGGTACTGCATGGTCGGGCCGCCCAGCCCGGAGTCGTCGGCCACGCCGGGCACCGATTTGTATTGCCGCTCGACCACCCATTCCTCGATGGTCTTGAGCTCCATGGGCGAGCGGTCGGGGCTGTCGAGGACGTAGCGGTAGATCAGCCCCGAGGGGGGCGAGAGCGGCGCCAGGCCCGGCGTCACGCCCGCGGGCAGCGACACGTCGGACAGGCGCTCGAACACCTGCTGCCGCGCGAAGTACTTGTCGGTGCCGTTCTCGAAGGTCAGGATCACGTCCGACAGGCCGTAGAGCGAGATCGACCGCACCACGGTGACGTTGGGCAGGCCGTTCATCTCGATCTCGAGCGGCACGGTGATCAGCCGCTCCACCTCCTCGGCGGCCTGCCCCTGCCACTGGGTGATGATCTCGACCATCGGCGGCGAGATGTCGGGGTAGGCGTCGACCGGCAGGCGGCGGAAGGAGTAGATGCCGACGCCCAGCAGCAGCACGGTGAACAGGCCGGTGACGAAGCGCTGCCGCACCGCCGTGGCGACGACGCGGTGGATCAACGACGCCGGATTGGCAAGCGGCCTGGCCGGCCGTTCCTCGCTCACAGGCTCTCCGCCGTCTGGAGGAACAGCGCGCCGTCCACCACCACCGCCTCGCCCGCGGTGAGGCCCTCGGCGATCTCCTGCCGGTCGCCGCTGCGCGCGCCGATGCGCACCCGCCGGCGCGAGAAGGTCCCGTCGGCGTTGGCGACGAAGACGAACGGCAGGTTCTCGTCGTCGCGCAGCACCGCCGCGACCGGCACCAGCAGGCCGCTGCTCGGCCGGCGCGAGCGGATCGCCACCTGCACGTAGAGGTCGCGTTTCAGGATCTCGCCGGGGTTCGCCACGTCGAGGCGCACGGCGACGGCGCGGGTCGTCGGATCGACGATCGCCGCCACGTAGGTGACCTTGCCGGGCAGCGCCGGGCGGCCGGCCGCCGCCAGCACCTCCGCCGGGTCGCCGGCCGCCACGAACGGCAGGTCCACCTCGAAGATGTTGGCCAGCACCCAGACGCGCGCCATGTCGGCGATGGTGTAGCAGGGCGTGGTGCCGCCCTGGAGCAGCTGGCCGGGGGTGATGAGGCGCTCCACCACGGTGCCGGCGATCGGCGCGCGCAGCAGCCCGCCGCGGAACTCGACCGGGCGGTTGTCGCGGATCGCCGCCAGCATCCTGTCGTCCACGCCGAGGGCGCGCAGCTGCTCGAGCGCCGCGTCGCGGTCGGACTCGGCGCCCACCGCGTCGCTCTCCGCCTGCTCCATGTCGCGGCGGGCGATGGCGTCGTTCTTGAACAGCAGCTCGTCGGTCTCGGCGATGTGCCGCGCGTTGCGCGCCGCCGCCTCGGTCTTGCGCAGCGCGCTGACGTCGGCGGCGAAGTCCGGCGAGGCCACGACCGCGAGCGGCTGGTCGCGGCGCACATGGTCGCCGACCGAGGCGAGCAGGCGCGACACCGGGCCGGAGATCGGCGCCAGCACCTGGGTGGAGCTGTTCTGGTCGAAGGCGACGGTGCCGGTGGCCTCGACGGTGCGCTGGAAGGGGAGGACGGCCACGCGCTCGGTGCGGATGTTGGCGCGCTGCGCCGGGGAGAGGCGGAGGGCGCCGGCGCGCGGCGCGCTCGCCTCGGCCGGTGCCGCGGCCGTGCCGCCGCCGCAGCCGGCGGCG
>JASLEW010000825.1 GCA_030150965.1 Thermoanaerobaculia bacterium
ACCGAGGGCGCCGCGGGACCGGTGGGCGCGGTGGGCGCGGCCGGTCCGGCCGCGGCGCCCGCCGCCCCCGCCGGTCCCGCGGCGCCCTCGGTGCCCGCGGCACCCTCCGGACACCGCGCTTGAGCGAGCCCGTCCGCTGCCCGTGGGCCGGGTCCGATCCGCTCTACCTGGCCTATCACGACGAGCAGTGGGGCGTGCCGGTCCACGACGACCGGCAGCTGTTCGAGATGCTGCTGCTCGAAGGGGCGCAGGCGGGCCTCGCGTGGATCACCATCCTGCGGCGGCGCGAGGAGTACCGGCGCGTGTTCCGCGGCTTCGATCCGGCGCTCCTGGCGCGCTGGAGCGGGCGGCAGATCGAGGCCGCGCTCGCCGACCCGGGCATCATCCGCAACCGGCTCAAGGTGGAGGGCGCGGTGCGCAACGCCCGCGCCTTCCTCGCCCTGGCCGGGGAGCACGGCAGCTTCAGCCGCTACCTGTGGGAGCGGGCCGGGGGCGCGCCGCGGCAGAACCGCTGGACGGCGATGGGCGAGGTGCCGGCCGAGACCGCCGAGTCGCGCGCCCTGAGCCGCGACCTGCGGGCGCGCGGATTCACCTTCGTCGGCCCGACCATCTGCTACGCCTTCATGCAGGCGGTGGGGATGGTCAACGATCACCTGGCGGGCTGCTTCCGCCACCGCCAGCTGGGCGGCGGCGGCACCCGGAAGCGGTCAGCGGGAGCAGAGGAACCGGCGGGCGCCAGGCGCCCTCGGCGCCGCCCTCGGGCTACGGCCTGACGATCCTGACCAGCTTCACGTCGAACACCAGCATCCCCGCGGGCTTGCCGGGCTCGCCGCGGTAGGCCAGCTTCTGCGGGATCCAGAAGCGCCGGGTCTCGCCCTCGACCATCAGCGGCAGCCCCTCCTGCCAGCCCGGGATCACCGCGTCGAGGCGGAAGGACGCCGGCGCGCCCTTGGGGATCGAGGAGTCGAACTGCTTGCCGTCGGTCGTCCAGCCGGTGTAATGCACCTGGACGGCGCTCCTGGCCGTGGGATGGCGGGTGCCGTAGCCGGGGTTGAGCACCTTCCAGGCCAGCCCCGAGGCCAGGTGCTGGGCGTCGGCGGGCGGCGCCGCCACGTCGGGCGGCACGCCGGGGGCGTGCAGGATGTCGATCAGCTCGACGTCGAACACCAGCATCCCCTGCGGCCGGTCCGGGCGTCCGGCGTAGGCGAGCTTCTCGGGGATCCACAGGCGCCGCTTCTCGCCCTCGACCATCAGCTGCACCCCCTCGGTCCAGCCGGCGATCACCCGGTCGAGCGGGAACGCCGCCGGCTTGCCGCGCACCACCGAGGAGTCGAACATCCTGCCGTCGGTCGTCCAGCCGGTGTAGTGGACGGTGACCCGGTCGGTGGCCAGGGGATGGTCGGTGCCGTGGCCGGGCACGAGCACCTTGGAGGCCAGCCCCGAGGCGGTCACCTGGGCATCCGCCGGCGGCGCCGCCACGTCCGGCGGCGGCGGGATCGAGGGGCCGGCGGCCGGCTCCGGGGCCGCCATGGCCGCCAGGGAAGACAGGGCCGCCAGGCCGGCGGCGAGGACCGGGATGCGGAAGGCACGGGATCTCATGCCCGTACGCTACCGCGCCGCCGCCGCCCGGGCAACCCGGCGCCGTCGCCCGCATCTCCGGCGTCGCCGGCGTCGCCGGCCCTCGTTGCCCGCGGGCGATGCCGGCGGGGACGAGGGCGGGGGGGCGGCAGGAGGTTGGCGAGGCGTCCGGACTCCACCGCGGCCGGGGCGAGCGGCTGGGTGGGGCCGGGCGGGCCGGGAGAATCCCTGATAGGCTTTGCGCCAGCCCGCCGCAGGCCGCAAGGAGATCTGCCGGATGCCCACCGCGCGCACAGTGCTCACCGCCGCCGCCCTGATCCTGGTCCTCGCCGCCGCCGGGGCGCCCCTGCCGGCGATATCGGCGCCATCGGCGGCATCGGCGATATCGGCGGCATCGGCGATATCGGGGGCATCGGCGGCATCGACGGCGCCGCTGGGGGCGGCGGGGGCCACGGGCGGTGCCGCGGCGGCACGCCAGGACCCCGCGCCGGCGGGCCCCGCGCCGCAACCGGTCCGGGTCACGCCGCCGGCGCTGGCCGTGCAGTCGCACCAGCTCGCCAACGGCCTCCAGGTGCTGCTGCTCGAGGACCACACCGTGCCGCTGGTCACCATCGAGGTGTGGTACCACGTCGGCGCCAAGAACGAGCGGCCGGGGCGCACCGGCTTCGCCCATCTTTTCGAGCACCTGATGTTCAAGGGCTCGGCGCACGTCGCCCCCGAGCAGCACAGCCACTTCGTCGAATCGATCGGCGGGCGCGACAACGCCACCACCGACTGGGACCGGACGCTCTATTTCGAGGTCGTCCCCAGCAACTACCTGGAGCGCCTCCTGTGGATGGAGGCCGACCGCATGCAGACCCTCGACGTCTCGGAGGCCAACTTCCTCTCCGAGCGCGAGGTGGTCAAGGAGGAGCGGCGCCTGCGCATCGACGATCCGCCGTTCGGCCGGCTGCTGGAGGTGGTGTTCGCCAAGGCCTTCACCGTGCACCCCTACCACACGCTGGCGATCGGCAGCATGGCCGACCTCGACGCCGCCACCATCGACGACGTGCGCGAGTTCTACCGCACCTGGTACGTGCCCAACAACGCCACGCTGGTGATCGCCGGCGACGTCGAGCCGGCCCGCGCCCTGCGGGCGATCGAGGCCTACTTCGGCCCCATCCCCAGGGGCGCGCCGCTCAGCCGCGACCTGCCGCGCGAGCCGCCGCAGACGGCGGCGCGGCGCGAGGTGGTCTACGACTCCAAGGCGCCGCTGCCGGCGGTGGTGGTGGTCTACCACGTCCCCGAGGGCGGCAGCCCCGACTTCTACCCCCTGGAGGTCGCGAGCCGCATCCTCTCCGCCGGCCAGAGCTCGCGCCTCTACCGCCGGCTGGTCTACGAGCGCCAGATCGCGATCAATGCCAACGGCGACGTCTTCCGTCTGGAGGACCCGGGCGTCTTCTCCTTCTCGGCGTTCCTCCAGCAGGGGCAGAAGCCGGAGACCGGCGAGGCGGCCCTCCTGGAGGAGATCGACCGGCTGCGCACCGACCCGGTGCCCGCGGCCGAGCTGGAGAAGGCGAAGAACCAGATCATCGCCGAGCGCGTCTTCGCCCGCGAGAGCTCGCTCTCCAAGGCCACGGCCATCGGCAACGCCGCGGTCATCCTGGGCAACCTCGACCTGGTCAACCACGACCTCGCCCTCTACCAGAAGGTGACGGCCGCCGACATCCAGCGCGTGGCGCGCGCCTATTTCCGCCCCGAGAACAGCACCACCGTCTTCATGCTGCCGGAGGCGATGCGGCCCCAAGCGGAGGCAAGATGAGCCCACTCTCCCGTCGCGGCGACCGCCGCCGCAACCCGCGTGGCCTGGCCGCCCTGCCGGCGGTGCTCCTCGGTTGCGCCGCGCTCCTCTGGGGGAGCGCCGGCACGCGCCTGGCGCGCGCCGTGCCGCCGACCCCGCCGCCGCCGACCCCGCCGCACGACCTGCGCTTCCCGCCGTTCGTCGAGCACACCCTGGCCAACGGGCTGCGGGTGGTGCTGATCGAGCGCCACACCGAGCCGGAGGTGAGCCTGCGCCTGATGGTGCCGGCGGGCAAGCTCTACGAGCCCGCGGCCAGGGCGGGCGTCGCCGCCGCCGCCGCGGCGCAGATCACCCAGGGGACCGCCACGCGCTCGGCACAGCAGATCGCGGCCACCATCGACGGCGTCGGCGGCGACCTGGCGGCGGCCGCGGGCACCGACTTCGCCTTCGCCAACGCCGACGTCACCGCGGACCAGCTCGCCCTGGCGCTGGACCTCCTGGCGGACGTGACGCTCCACCCCAGCTTCCCCGCCGGCGAGCTGGAGCGCTGGCGCCGCAAGGCGCTCAGCAACCTGGAGCTGCAGCGCGCCAACGCCGCCTACCTGGCCGACCTGGCCTTCCAGCGCCTGAGCTTCGGCAGCTATCCGTACGGCCAGCCCGCGGCCGGCACGCCGGACACCGTGCGCGCGCTGACCCGCGACGACCTGGCGGCCTTCCACCGCGCCCACTACCTGCCCAACGGCGCCATCCTGGCGGTGGTCGGCGACTTCCGGCCGGCGACGGCGATGGCCGGCGTCGAGCGCGCCTTCGGCGGCTGGCAGCGGGGCGAGGCGCCGCGGCCGCCGGCGCTCGCGCTGCCCACCTACGAGCACGGCCGGCTGCTGGTGATCGACAAGCCCGACGCCGTGCAGACGCAGATCCGCGTCGGCCAGACGGCGATCGCCTACACCGATCCGGATTTCTTCACCGCCACGGTCTACAGCACGGTGCTCGGCGGCAGCAGCTCCGGCCGGCTGTTCCAGGAGATCCGCCGCAAGCGCGGCCTGGCCTACGGCGCCTACTGCGGCGTGAGCCCGCTGCTCGCCACCGGCTTCTTCGTCGCCAACACCTCCACCAAGGCGGCATCGACCGTGGAGTCGCTCGACCTCACCCGCCAGCTGATCGCCGGCATGGGCCGGGAGCCGGTGCCGCAGGTCGAGCTGGACGAGGCGAAGACCTTCCTCAACGGCGCCTTCCCGCTCGACATCGAGACCGGCAACAAGGTGGCGGCGCGCGTCCTCACCACGATGTCCTACGGCCTCGGGCGCGACTTCCTGGACACCTACCGCCAGCGCATCAGCGGCGTGACGGCCGCCGACATCGAGCGCTTCGGCGCCGACCGCATCCACGCCGACCGCATGGTGGTGGTGCTGGTCGGCAACGCCGCCGCCTTCGGCGCCGACCTCGCCAAGCAGGTGGGGGCCTTCGAGACCATCCCCGCCGCCGAGTTCGACCCGCTGGCTCCCAACCTGCGGCATCCCCCGGCGCCGGCCCCGGCGGCCCCGCCCCCGGCGGCGCCCCCCTCGCGCTGAGCGTAGATCACGGGGTCAGCGAGGTCAGCCATGCCGGCGGCGGAACCGATCGTCGAGACGCGCGACATCGAGAAGTACTACATCCAGCCCGAGGGCAACCGGATCGAGGTGATCGCTCCCACCAGCCTGGCGATCTACCCGGAGAAGATCCTGGCGCTCCTGGGCCCCTCCGGCTCGGGCAAGTCGACCATGCTGCGCATGATGACCGGCCTGGTGCCGCCCTCGGCCGGCGAGGTGCTCTGGCATGGCGCCCAGAACGACGGCGAGCGGCCCAACGTCGCCATCGTCTTCCAGAACTTCGCCCTCTTCCCCTGGCTGACCGTGCTGGAGAACGTCGAGGCGCCGCTCGCCGCCCGCGGCGTGGGGGTGGTGGACCGGCGCAAGCGGGCGCTCAAGATCCTCGACACCGTCGGCCTCGACGGCTTCGAGACCGCCTATCCCAAGGAGCTCTCCGGCGGCATGAAGCAGCGCGTCGGCTTCGCCCGCGCGCTGGTGGTCGAGCCGGACGCGCTGTTCATGGACGAGCCGTTCTCGGCCCTCGACGTGCTGACCGCCGAGAACCTGCGCGGCGAGCTGCTGGAGCTGTGGACCAGCCGCAAGATGCCCACCCGCGCCATCTTCCTGGTCACCCACAACATCGAGGAGGCGGTGCTGCTGGCCGACCGGGTGGTGGTCCTGGGGCGCAACCCGGGCCGCATCCGCGCCGACTTCGAGGTCGACCTGCCGCGCCCGCGCGACCGCAAGGCGCGCCGCTTCATCGAGATGGTGGACCACATCTACATGGTGCTCACCCAGCCCAACGTCGAGCACGCGCCGCCGGTCGGACCGGCGGCCCGCCAGGCGGCGGCGGCCGGGCGCGGCGGCGACTCGACCTACCAGATGCTGCCGCACGCCCGCCCCGGCGGCATCGCCGGCCTGCTGGAGATCCTGATCGACCGCGGCAGCAAGGACGACCTCTACAACCTGGCCGACGAGCTGGGCATGGAGGTCGGCGACCTGCTGCCGATCATCGAGGCCTGCACCCTGCTCGACTTCATCCGCGTGCAGGAGGGCGACGTCGAGATCACGCCGCGCGGCAAGACCTTCGCCGAGGCCGACATCCTGACCCGCAAGACGCTCTTCCGCGAGGCGGCCCTGCAGCACGTCACGCTGCTCAAGCAGATCTCCAACGCGCTGCGCGCCAAGGCTGACCGGACCCTCCCCGACGACTTCTTCTCCGACATCCTGGACGAGCACTTCAGCGCCGAGGAGGCGGAGCGCCAGCTCTCGACCGCCATCCACTGGGGCCGCTACGCCGAGATCTTCGACTACGACGCGAAGAGCGGGCGCCTGCACCTGACCGAAGGCTAGCCCTTCGCCCGCCCGCCGCCGTCCGCCCCTGTCACGCCGGAGCCTTCGCCATGGCCGACCCGACGACTCCCGGCGGACACCGGCGGATCATGCCGGCGATCCTCGACCGGCTTCCCGGGGCGACCTGGGCCGACCTGCTCATCGCCGGGCTGGTGCTGGCGCTGTTCTACGGCGTGCTGACGCTGGCCCGCACCTGGCTGGGGCCGTTCACCCCCGCCGCCGAGATCTCCGAGCGCCCGTCGGCGCTGCCCGGCTACACCGCCTACTCCGTGCTGCGCATGGCGGTCGCCTACGCGGCGTCGCTCGTCTTCTCGGTGGCCTACGGCTACGTCGCCGCCTACTATCCGAAGGCCGAGCGGCTGATGATCCCGGCGCTCGACATCATGCAGTCGATCCCGGTGCTCTCCTTCCTGCCCGGCGTGATGCTGGCGATGATCGCGCTCTTCCCCCACTCGCAGCTGGGCGTCGAGCTGGGGGCGATCCTGCTCATCTTCACCGGCCAGGTGTGGAACATGGCGTTCAGCTTCTACTCGTCGCTCAAGTCGATCCCCAGCGACCTGCGCGAGGCGGCGCGCATCTACCGCTTCAACGCCTGGCAGCGCTTCGTCCGCCTGGAGCTGCCGTTCTCCGCCCTCGGCCTGGTGTGGAACTCGATGGTGTCGGTCGCCACCGGCTGGTTCTTCCTCATGGTGTGCGAGATGTTCGTGCTCGGCAAGCGCGACTTCCGGCTGCGCGGCCTGGGCTCGTTCCTGCAGACCGCGGCCAGCGCCGGCGACACCGGCGCCATCCTCTGGGGCCTGCTGGCGATGATCAGCGTCATCGTGCTGATCGATCAGCTGATCTGGCGGCCGGTGATCGCCTGGGCCGACAAGTTCAAGTTCGAGCAGGTGGAGAGCGCCGACGCGCCGCATTCGCTGGTGCTCGACCTGGTGCAGCGCTCGCCCACCCTGGCCTGGCTGCGCGGCAAGGCGCTGGCGCCGCTCGGCGAGCAGCTCAACCAGGTGTTCGTGCACCGCGCGCAGCACCCGCGGCCGCGCCGGGTCTCGCGCTGGAGCACGCTGGTGGCGTGGCTGCTGGCCGCGGCGCTGCTCGCCGCCGCGGCCTATGCCCTGTTCCAGGTGGGCAGGAACATCGCCTCGCTCAACCGCGCCGAGGCGGGCGAGATCGCGCGCGGCACCGGCGCCACGCTGCTGCGGGTGATCGCCGCGCTGGCGATCGGCGCCGCCTGGGCCATCCCGGCCGGCGTCGCCATCGGCTCCAGCCCGCGCCTCGCCCGCATCGTCCAGCCGATCGTGCAGGTCGCCGCCTCGGTGCCGGCCACCGCGCTGTTCCCGGTGGTGCTGCTCTTCCTCATCGGCAAGGGCGGCGGTCTGGGCGCCGCGCCGCTCGTCTTGATGCTCCTCGGCACCCAGTGGTACATCCTGTTCAACGTCATCGCCGGCGCCATGGGCATCCCCAGCGACCTCAAGGAGGCGGCGCGGGTCTTCCGCCTGCGCCGCTCCGACCGCTGGCGGCTGCTCATCCTTCCCGGCATCTTCCCCTTCCTCATCACCGGCCTGGTGACCGCCGCCGGCGGCGCCTGGAACGCCAGCATCCTCGCCGAGTACACCCACTTCCAGGGCCGCACCCTGCAGACCACCGGCCTGGGCTCGATCATCAGCGCCGCCGCCGACTCCGGCAACTTCGATCAGCTGCTGACCGCCACGGTGGTCCTCGCCACCATCGTGGTGATCACCAACCGCCTGATCTGGCGCCCCCTCTACCGCCTCTCCGAGACCCGCTTCCGGCTGGAGGCGTAGAGCGCGCCTCGCCGGAGGGGCCGCCCGCGGGATGGCCCGAGCCCGGCGAGCACCGAAAGGGGCTGTGGCGTGGAGCAGCGCAGGCGGGCTCAGCCGCGCAGGCGGGCGTCCAGCTCCTCGGGGTGGCTGGCGCGGACGCGGGCCTCTTCGAGGTCGATGCGGCCCTCGCGCACGTGGAGGGCGAGCGACTCCTCGAAGGAGATCATCCCCAGGCGGCGGCCCAGGGTGATCTCGTTGTAGAGCTTCTGCAGCTGGTCGTTGCGGACGTGGCTGCGCACCGGGAAGCTCGCCAGCATCAGCTCGACCGCCGGGATGCGGCCGCGGCCGTCGGCGCGCGGCACCAGCTGCTGGGCGATCACCGCGTGCAGCGACAGCGCGAGCTGCTGGCGGATCTGCTGCTGCTGCGCCGGCGGGAAGACGTCCACGATGCGGTGCGCCGCCTGCACGGCGTCGTTGGAATGGAGCGTGGCGAGCACCAGGTGCCCGGTCTCGGCGGCGGTCACCGCCGTCGCCACCGTGTCGAGGTCGCGCATCTCCCCCACCAGGATCACGTCCGGATCCTGGCGCAGGGCGGCGCGCAGCGCCTCGCTGAAGGTGCGCGCGTCGCGCCCCACCTCGACGTGCTCGATCAGCGAGCGCGCCGAGCGGTGCTCGTACTCGACCGGGTCCTCGATGGTGATGATGTGCGCCGTGCGGGTGCGGTTGATCTCGCCGATCAGCGCCGCGAGCGTCGACGACTTGCCGGAGCCGGTGGGGCCGCAGACCAGCACCAGGCCGCGGCTGGGCTTGACCAGCTCGGCGAAACCGGCGGGCAGGTTGAGGCTCGCCAGGGTCGGGATCTCGCGCGGCAGCGCCCGCACCGCCGCCGCCAGCTGGCCGCGCTGGCGGTGCAGGTTCACCCGGAAGCGCCAGGCCGAGCCGCTCCGGCCGCCCTCGCCGCCGCCGTCCGGCGCCTCCGGCGCACCGGCCGCGAGGTCGCGCCCACCCCGCGCCGGCAGGCGCAGCGAGAAGTCGGCCGAGCCGCGCTCCTCCAGGTCGCGGTGCACCCGCGGCATGAGCTGCGCCGCGAAGAGCCGCGCGACGTCGTCGCCGTCGAGCGCCGCCCCATCGCCGCGCTTGAGCCTCCCGTCCACGCGGAAGACCGGCGGCAGCCCGGAGAGCAGCAGCAGGTCGCTCGCCCCGCGCCGCAAGGCCTCGGCGAGCAGCGTCCCGAGCGCCTCCCCGTGCTCCACGTCCACCCGCGCCGGCAGGTCGGCGAGGAGCGCCGGCGCCCCTGCCGCCTCCGGCCGGGCGCCGCGGCCTGGGCCACCCGGCGCCGGCGCC
>JASLEW010000827.1 GCA_030150965.1 Thermoanaerobaculia bacterium
GGCGCCAGCGGCGCCTGAGGCCGCGCCAGGCGCCCGCGGCGCCCTGCCCGGTCACGCTGCGGGCGCCGATCGCACCGTCGAAAGGCCGCCCGCCGCGCGCGGAGCCCGCGGAGCGCCGGTTCGGCCTCAGGCGATCGTGGACAGCTCGTAGAGGTAGTCGACGAACGACCGCACCGCGCCGTCCCAGCCGCTCACCTTGGGATCGGACGCCTCGATCACCAGGTACTCGTCGGGCGCGTGGGCGCCGCTGCCGTGGTTCAGGCCAAAGTGCCCGGCCGGGAGCTTGAGCGGCTCGCCGGTGAACACGTACCCCGGGTAGGAGCCGGCGTTGCGCGGCCAGAGGATGGGGTCGAGGTGGGCGCGGCGGTAGACCGCGAGCGCGGCGCGGATCACCGGCGCCTCGGCGTCGGTCGAGGTCGGGTCGTACCCCCCGCTCGGGTTCACCTCGATGTCGCCGAAGCCGCGCTTGGCGAGGTGCGCCCTGAGCGCGGCGACCGCCCCCTGGTAGGTCATGTCCGGCACCAGCCGCAGGTCGAGCTTGGCGACCGCGCGGTGGGGGAGGACCGTCTTGCCGCCCGGCCCGGTGTAGCCGGCCACCAGCCCCTCGATGTTCACCGTCGGGCTGAACACCAGCCGGTCCAGCGAGGCGCGCCAGGAGAGGTCGTGCGCCCAGCGCTGGGCCGAGAGCATGCGCTTCGCGGTCCCCTCCTGGAGCCGCGCCGCCGCCGTGTCGAGCATCGCCCGCTGGGCCGGCGACGCCGGGCGCGCCGCGTCGGCGAAGCCGTCGATCGCCGGGTCGCCCTCGGCGGTGACCAGGGTGGCGAGCGCCTGCACCAGGTGGAACGCCGGGCTGTCGAGCCGCGCCCGGTTGCTCGAATGGACGTCCTTGCCGGGTCCGCGCCCCCACCTCTCGCCGCTCGCCACCAGCTCCAGCTCGACCACCCCCTTGGCCCCCAGGGTCACCGTCACCGTGCCGTCCGGGTCCTGCGACGCCGCGGGCATGAAGATGCTGGCGCAGCGCCTGAGCGCGGCGGTCACCTCGGGGCGGCGCACCACCTGCGGGAAGTGCGGCGAGCCGATCTCCTCCTCCCCCTCGGCCACCAGCACCAGGTTGACCGGCGGCTTCCGTCCGGCGCCGCGGATGGCGTGGAGAGCGGCGAGGAACGCCGCCTCCGGCCCCTTCTGGTTGACCGCGCCGCGGCCGACCAGCACCCTGCCGAAGCCGGGCTTGTCGACCAGCGCCGCCTCCCAGGGCGGCGACGACCACTCGCCGGGATCGGCCTGCTTGACGTCGTACATGAAGTAGAGGCCGATGGTGCGCGGCGCGCCGGCGTCGAGGATGCCGAACACCCCCGGCTGCCCGTCGGTCGGCACCCGCGTCACCTGGGTGAACCCAGCCTCGCGCGCCAGCCGCATCATCAGCTCGCACCCCTCGTTCATGCCGCGGTTCTCGGCGGCGATCGAGGGCTGCCTCACCCACTCCTGGAGGCGCGCGACCCCCTCCCCATGACGCTTCTCGATCTCCGCCTGGATGGCGGCGGTGCCGGCGCCGCCCTCGGCGGCGAGGAGGGACCGGGAGGCCAGCCGGTGGGGCGAGGCCAGGACCGGCGGCAGGGCGAGCGCCGCCGCCGAAGCGGCCGAGGCGCCCAGGAAGTCGCGGCGCGAGATGGGCATGGCGCGGAGTGTAGCGCGGGTCGCCATCCGGAGCGAAGCCGCCGGCTGGCGGGGCCGGCGGGGGCCGGCGCGGGTCGCGCGGCGAGCCGCCACCCGGCGGAGGGGTGGGGTAAGCTGGCGCCAGCAGCGGGAACCATGCGCACCTCCTCTCCTGAGACCGGACCGGCCTTGCCGGGGAGCTCTGCCGCCGCGGAGGTGGGGACGGTCCTGCTCAGGGAATCGCCGCCGGGGACGTTGGTGGCGACGGTGGGCGGGGTCTGGCATCTCCGCGGGCGGCGGCCGGAGGCGGGCGTGGTGGGGGCGGAGGTGGAGCGCGCAGGGGCACGGCGGCTGAGCTTCGACAGCAGCGAGCTGGGGGCCTGGGACAGCTCGCTGCTGATCTTCGTCCTGGAGGTGACGGCGCTCTGCGCCCGCCGGGGAGTGGCGGCGGACCGGGCGGGGTTGCCCGCCGGCGTGCGCCACCTCCTGGCGCTGGCGGAGGCGGTGCCGGAGGAGACCGATGCAGCCGTGGCGGCGGCGCCGTCCGCGCTGCTGTGGCGGGTGGGCGAGGCGGCGCGCCGCGCGGCGTGGGAGGGCGGCGAGGTCCTCGGCTTCGTCGGCGAGGTGACGCTGGCCTTCGGCCGCCTGCTGCGCGGCAAGGCGCGCTACCGGCGGATCGATCTCCTCCTCGTGCTGCAGCAGACCGGGGTGGAGGCGCTGGGGATCGTCAGCCTGATCAGCTTCCTGGTCGGGCTCATCCTGGCCTTCGTCGGCGCGGTGCAGCTGGAGCGCTTCGGCGCCGCGATCTACGTCGCCGACCTGGTGGGCATCGCCATGGTGCGGGAGATGGGCGCGATGATGACCGGCATCGTGATGGCGGGCCGCACCGGTGCGGCGTTCGCCGCGCAGCTCGGCACCATGAGGGTGACCCAGGAGATCGATGCCCTCGACACGCTCGGCATCTCGCCGATCGAGTTCCTCGTCCTGCCGCGCCTGCTGGCGCTCTGCCTGATGATGCCGCTGCTCTGCCTCTATGCCGACCTCCTCGGCATCGCCGGCGGCGCGGTGGTGGGGACGGGCCTGCTCCACCTCTCGGTGGCGACCTACTGGCGCGAGACGGTGCGCGCGGTCCACCTCTCCACCGTCGGCATCGGCGCGCTGAAGGCGTTCGTCTATGGCATCCTGGTGGCGATCGCGGGCTGCCTTCGCGGCCTGGCCGCCGGCAGCAGCTCCGCCGCCGTGGGTCAGGCGGTGACCTCCGCCGTCGTCACCGGCATCGTCTGCATCATCGGCTCCTGCGGGCTCTTCGCGGTCCTCTTCTACTTCCTCGGAGTCTGATCCGCGATGAGCGCTCCCGCCACGCCGCCGCCCGCCGCCGCCCCGCCGGCCATCGCCGGCATCGACCCGCGGGCGCACATCACCGTGCGCCACCTCACCCTCTCCTATGGCGACCGCGTGCTGATGCGCGGCCTCGACTTCACGGTGCTGCGCGGCGACGTGTTCGTCATCATGGGCGGCAGCGGCAGCGGCAAGAGCACGCTGCTGCGCTACCTCCTCGGCCTGCGCACGCCCGGCCCGGGGGAGGGAGAGATCTTCTTCGGCGCCGAGCGCTTCACCGGCGTCGGCGTGGAACGCCGCCAGGAGATGCTGCGGCGGGTGGGCGTGCTCTACCAGGGCGGCGCCCTGTGGAGCTCGATGACGCTGGCCGAAAACGTCGCCGTGGTGCTGGAGCAATACACCAGCCTGCCGCCGGCCGAGATCCGCGAGCTGGCGGCGTTCAAGCTCGCTCTGGTCGGCCTGCGCGGCTTCGAGGATTACTATCCGTCGCAGATCAGCGGCGGCATGCAGAAGCGGGCGGGGTTGGCGCGCGCCATCGCCCTCGATCCGGAGCTGCTCTTCTTCGACGAGCCGTCCGCCGGGCTCGATCCGTTCAGCTCGCGGCGCCTCGACGACCTCATCCTGGAGATGCGCGACAGCCTGGGCGCCACGGTGGTGGTGGTCACGCACGAGCTGGCGAGCATCTTCGCCATCGCCGATCGGGCGATCTTCCTCGACGCCGAGAGCCACGGCCTGCTCGCCACCGGCTCTCCCGTCGAGCTGCGCGACCACGGGCCGGCGAAGGTCCGCCGCTTCCTCAACCGCCAGAGCGATGCCGCCGGCGCGGAGGTGACCCCCTGATGAACCGCCCCAATCCCAGGCTGATCGGCGCCTTCGTCCTCGGCGGCGTGACGCTCGCGGCCGTCGCCGTGGGCGTGCTCGGCTCCGGCAAGCTCTTCCGGCACTCCATCCCGTTCGTGCTCTTCTTCCCCAGCAGCGTCGAGGGCCTCAACGTCGGCGCGCCGGTCAAGTTCAAGGGCGTCGAGGTCGGCGTGGTGTCGCGCATCCTGCTCAACCTCGACCGGCCCGAGACCAGCGAGCCCAACATCCCGGTGTTTGTGGACATCGACATGGACAAGGTGATGCGCAAGGGCGGCCCGCCCGATCTCGAAGACCCGGCGGTGTTCCACAGCTTCGTCGCGCGCGGCCTGCGCGCCGAGCTGGAGAGCCAGAGCCTGCTCACCGGGCAGCTGTTCATCGAGTTCGACTACCACCCCGAGATCCCGGCCCGCTTCGTCCAGCCGCCCGACTACCGGTTCCGGGAGGTGCCGACCATCCCCAACACCCTGGAGCGCGCCGGTTCGAGCGTCGAGGCGCTGCTCGACCAGCTCAAGCGCGCCAACCTGCCGGCGCTGGTGCGCTCCGCCACCGCGGCGCTCGACGGCGTCCGCGACCTCGTCGCGGCGCCCGAGATCCGCCGCGACCTGGAGGCGGCCGGCGCCACCCTGCGCAACGCGGACCGCGCCATGGCCGACCTCGATCAGGTGGCGAGCCGCCTGGAGCAGCGGGTGGAGCCGCTGGCCGCCAGCCTGGTCGGCACCTCGGAGCAGACGCGGCAGACGGTGGCGCGCGCCGAGGCCGTGATCACCCACGCCGACGCCGCCATCGGCGACCTGCAGACGACCCTCACCGCCGTCCGCACCCAGCTCGAGCCCGGCTCGCCCATCTCGCACGAGCTGCTGCGCACCCTGGGAGAGACCGCCGCCGCCGCCCGCTCGATCCGCGAGCTGGCCGACTACCTGCAGCGCAACCCGAGCTCCCTGGTGCTCGGCCGGCCGGTGGCCACGGAGCCCCGATGAGCGCGCCCGCGTGCCGTCCCCCGCTCGCCCTCGCCGCGCTCCTCGGCGTCTGCGCCCTGGCCGGCTGCTCGACCTTCTCGGCGCGGCCCGATCCGTCGCGGTTCTTCTTCCTGACGCCCTACGCCGCCCCCGACCCTCCCGCCGCCCTCGACCATCCCGGCGCCGGCGCC
>JASLEW010000830.1 GCA_030150965.1 Thermoanaerobaculia bacterium
GGCGTCACGCCGCAGATCGCGCGGCTCGTCCGCCGCGCCGCCCGCGCCCCCGAGGGTCCCGGCGCGGATGGCGGCGAGCAGCGAGCCGAGCTGCTCCAGGCCGGCGAGCGGGATGCCCAAAGCGCCGGCGAGCGCCCGGGCGGTGGTGATGCGCGGCACCGACTCGCCGTGCTCGATCGCCGCCAGCGCGGTCTTGCTGATCCCCGCCCGCCGCGCCAGCTCCTCCTGCGTCAGGCCGCGCAGGCAGCGCACGGCCGCCACGGCGTCGCCCAGCTCCAATGACGGTCGGCAGGATTCCATGGCATAGTCTCCGGTCTCAGGCTGCGACGTTCCAGATTGCAGAAAACTGGCCTGCCAGCCAAGCGCCCGCTTGATTCCGGCCCGCGCCGGCCGCCGACAGGTTTTGCAGGCGCCCCTCCGGTCCACGACGGTCCGCCGAGGGCCGCCTCCGGGAAAGGAGCTCCGCATGAACAGGTCGATGCTTCGCTTCGTCGCCGCCCTGGCTCTGGCCGCGACCGCCGCCGCCGCCCGGCCGGCCCTGGCCGCGCCGCTGCCCGCCGCGGGCGCGGGAGCTGCAGCGCCAAGCGTCTTCCAACTCGCCTGGGAGCCGGTGGCGCGCCTCTGGCAGGCGCTCTCCGGACTGTGGACCGGCGCCGGCGCCACGCCGCAAGCCGTCCCCCGCGCCACCTCCAAGAGCGCCGGGCCCAATGCCGGCGCGGGCGCGGGCGGCGGCACGGCCAGCGCGGACGCCGGCGCGACGCCCGACCCCAACGGCGGCAGCACCGGCAACGGCGGCAACGGGGGCTAGCGGCAGCGCGCGGCGCGGCGGCGCGGCGCTCACGCCTCGGCCTCGAAGCGCAGCGCCGCGTCGTGCCGCGCCAGACGAAGGTAGCCGAGGAGGCGGCGCACGAAGCTCTCCGTCGCGCTCTCGGCCTCCGCCGCCTGGCAGAACAGGGCGAGCGCCATCTGGGCTTCGCGGTGCACGCCCTGGGCGGCGAAGATCGGCGCCGACTGGCGGGCCAGCAGCCGTACCTCGGCGCGCCGGCCGAGCGCCGCATGGACCACCGCCAGCTCCAGTGATCGATCTCGCGAAGAGCGAGGAGGGCGGTGCCCGCACTCTCTGGCAGCTCGTCCAGGGCGGCACCGCCCTGGCGCGCTCCATCCCGCACGCCGACCTGCGGGTTACCCTGGAGCGGCGGATCTCGCGGCTCCTCAATGCAGCGTAGCCGTCGCGCTGTTGTTTTCGATCAATGCTTCACCCCAAGCTCACGCTTGGGGTTTTTTCATACGCCGCGATCTGGAGGTGACGTGATCTTTGGCAGCCTGGCCGCCGGCGTCTTCCAGTGGACGGTGAGGAACCGCCGCACCTCGGCCAAGGTTTCCCCGCGGATCACCTGTTCGGTGGCCGCCTCTCCAAGTTCCGTCCAAACGGCGCGCAGTTGCTCGTGACCCACGCCGAAGAGATCGAGCCGCTCGATCGCCATGCGGCAGAGCGCGACTGCCTTCTCCGTCGCCCCATGGCGGATATGCAGGCCGAAAAGGTAGAGGATGTCGAGGAAGGCTTCCCGGTAGATCTCGCGCTCGAACGCCTCGGCGATCGCAGCCTCGAAGAGCTGCTCGGCTTCCTGGAGGTGGCCGAGGGCTTCGAGAAGACGAGCGGCGGTGAAGTTGCTCCGGCGGCCGGCATCTCCTCGCGCGTGGCGTAGGCGGAGCGACTCCACGACCTGGAACGCCTGAAGCGCCTCGCTCGTCTCGCGCATTTCGATCAGGCTCTCGGTGCGGACGCTCTCGGCAAGCCAGCGGAGCACCGGGTCGTCCGCCGGAATCATGGGCAGGGCCTTCTTCACCAGGGAGAGAGCGTGCGCGGGGTCATGGTCCACATGGAGGTGCGCGATCTGCACCAGGGTGCGGCCGACGAGCGGCCATGCCCGCTCTTTTTCGTAGAGCGCCCGGCACTCGGCGAGGATCGCGAGCGCCTCGGCGATCTGGCCCTGGTCGGCAGAGAGGGACGCCTCCACCGACAGCCTGCGTCCTCTGATGAGCGGAGCGCCGGAACCACGGGCCAGCTGCTCCTCGGCCTTCCGAAGCGCCGTCCGCGTCAGGTGCCACTCCGCGGCGAGGCGGCGGACGTTTGCAACCTCCGTCCAGACCTCGGCAAGGAAATCCCCTGCGGCGAAGTCGCCGAGGCCCGCGGCGGCTCGAAGCGAGAGGCTCGCGATGAACTCCGCCTCGTTCCTGGAAGCTGCGGCCCGCAACTCAGCCAGGAGGAGATCGGCAAAGGCGTGGGTGTGGCACTCGGCAAGCGTCGCCACCGTCGCCTGCTGGTTCGCTCTCGGAGTGCGCCGGATGCGGCACCAGAGTGCGCGGGCGAGAAGAGATGCGACGAGGGCATGTTCGCCCGTGACCTCGGCGCTGCCGCGAGACTGAGGAGCCGCGCTCGTGGCGATGAACTCCGGCGCGGCGGGCGCGGGATAGCGCCAATGCGCCCTGAGATATTCGGCAACCTCCTCGACTATCCGGTCGCCGAGGCCCTCGCCGCGCGCCAGTTCGATGAGACGCAGAAAGACGGCGCGCAGTTGCCCGTGAAGAACCGTATCCTGCCGCTCGATTTCGGCGAGGGTCTCCAGGCAAAGCTCGGCGCCCCGTTCCGGCCGGCCGGAGCGGACGTGGAAGGCGAAGATGTAGAGGAGGTCGAGCAGGATGTGCTTGTCGAAGCCCTGCTCCAGGTCGCCGGCAAGGGCCTCGCCGAAAAGAATCTCCGCCTCGCTCGGCCGGCCAAGAATCTCCAGGAGCCGGGCGGCGGTGAAGATCGACCGCACGCCGCCGTTCTTCGAAGAGCCGGCGAAATTGGCGTGGCGGAAGACGTCACCCGTGCGATCCACGCCCGGGCCCTTGCCGTACCACATGCCGAACACGCCATCGAACTTGCCCTCGCCGCGCAACTCGGCCTGCTGCGAGCCCCAGATCGCGGTGGCGGCAAGGTCCTCGTTGAGGCCGCCGCGGAAGCGGATGTCGTTTTGCTCGAGAAACGATGCGGCGCGCAAGAATTGGCTGTCGAGCCCGCCGAGCGGCGAACCGCGATAGCCCGTGACATAACCGGCCGTGTTGAGGCCGTTCCTGCGGTCGAGCTCCTTCTGCATGAGGCAGAGGCGGACCAGCGCCTGGAACCCGGTGACGAAGACCCGGCGCTGGCTAAGGTCGTACTTGTCGTCGAGCTTGACGTCCCGCAGCGCCATCCCAGAGGCCTCCAAAGCGCCAGTTTGCCCCCGGCACGACGATATTGCCAGAGGCACGGCTGTTATTAAGGCCATATAGGGCGCAGGAACCGCGCGGCAATGTGTAAAGGATGGGGCTAAGCGGCGCGGATGCGCGGGCGCAGCTCGCGCAAAAGCTTCGGGATTTCCGACTTCGGCTTCGGCCGGCTGAACAGATAGCCCTGGACCTGGACGCAGCCCTCGGCACGCAGGATTTCGAGCTGCTGCTCGGTTTCGACGCCCTCGGCGGTGGTGATCATGCCGAGGCTCGAGCCGAGCCGGGTGACGGCGCGGATGATGGCGACGCAGTCGTTCTCCTTGCCGAGCTCGCGCACGAACGAGCGGTCGATCTTGATCTTGTCGAACGGGAAGCTGCGCAGGTAGCTGAGCGACGAATAGCCAGTGCCGAAATCGTCCATGCTGATGCGCACGCCGAGATCGCGGATCTGGTGCAGCGTGTCGAGTACGGCGCGGTCGTCCTGCAGCAGCACGGTCTCGGTGATCTCGAGCTCGAGCCGCGACGCGGAGAGGCCGGACTGACCGAGCGCCGACACCACCGACAGCGCCAGCATCGGATTGCGGAATTGCACCGCCGAAAGGTTGACCGCGACGGTCAGTTTGTTGGGCCATGCCGCGGCATCGAGGCAGGCCTGCTTGAGAACCCATTCGCCGAGCGGTCCGATGAGGCCGATCTCTTCGGCGACCGGAATGAACTCGCCGGGCGACACCAGGCCGCGCTCCGGATGGTTCCAGCGGATCAGCGCCTCGAAGCCGCAGACTTCGCCGCTCGCGAGCTGGATGAGCGGCTGGTAGTACAGCTCGAATTCGTTGGCGATGAGCGCCTTGCGCAGGTCGAGCTCGAGCCGCCGGCGCTCCTGCATCTGCGCGTCCATTTCGGCCTGGAAGAAGTGATAGGTGCCGCGG
>JASLEW010000002.1 GCA_030150965.1 Thermoanaerobaculia bacterium
CTCGGCGCGCCGCCGCGAGCAGCGCCGCGAAGTCGAGCCAGGCGAGCAGCAGGAACCCTGCCGCGGCGCCGGCCAGCGGCCGGAGGGCGGCGCGCGCCTTGCCGAGGAGCGACTCGCCGAGCGGCGTGAGCGCCGCCCCCATCCCCTTGTTCATGTCGGGGAACCGCCGCGCCAGGCCGGCGGTGATGCCGTCGAGCTGCCGCTGCGCCGCCGCCACCGTCACCCCCGGCCGCAGCCGGCCGACGCCGGCCAGCCAGCGCTCGCGCCGCACCTGGAGGTAGTCGGGGATCGGCGGCAGCATCGACGGCACCCACAGGTCGGCCTGGTCCGAGAGGCCGCGGAACCCGGGCGGCGCCACGCCGACCACCTGGTAGGGGGCGTTGTTGAGCCGCACCGCCCGCCCCACGGCCGCCGGATCGCCGCCGAAAGCGCCGCGCCAGAGGTCGTTGCCGAGGACCACCACATAGTGGGTGAACGGCCGGCGGTCCTCCTCCGGGGTGAAGAAGCGGCCGAGGAGGGGGCGCATCCCGAGCGCCCGGAAGTAGCTGTCGTCGACCAGCTCCCCCCACAGGCGGCGCGACCGCTCGCCGCGTTCGAGATTGAACCCCAGGCTGCCGTAGACCGACATCTCGCCGAACGCCGCGGCGCTCCGCCGCCAATCGGCGAAATCCATCTGCGACGCGGGGAAATGCTGCGTCTGCCCCTGGTCGGTGAAGGTGCCGTCGATCTTCACCAGCTCCCCGGGGCCCGGCCACGGCAGCCGCCCGTCGCTCACCGCGGCGGCGAAGGCGAGCAGCAGCGCGGCGGCGCCGAGGCCGGCGGTCAGGGCGAGGCCGGCCGCCAGGCGCAGGAAGCCGGCGGCGGCCTCGCCGCGCTCGCTTCCGGGGCGCCCGGCCGCCCGCAGGCCGCCCAGCGCCCCCGGTCGGAGAGAGTGCGGACCGGGGGTGTCCCCTCCGGGGGCCGGGGGGATCCCGGGCGCGGCCCCCGCGGTCGCCCTGAGCGGCGGCGGCATCGGGCGCTGCGCTCCTCCTGGCTGCGGCGTCCGGGCCATGGATCACTGAAGGCGCAGGCCGGCGACCGGATCGGCGGCCGCGGCGCGGCGGGCGGGCAGCAGGTTGGCGGCCAGGATGACCAGGAACAGCAAAGCGCAGGTGCCGGCGACGACGGCCGGGTCGCCGGCGCTGGTCTGGAAGAGCACCCCCGCCACCAGGCCGCGCAGCGCCGCGACCCCGAGCAGGCCGAGCGCCACGCCGAGCGCGCCGAGCCGCGCGCCGCGCCCCACCACCAGGCGCAGGATGCTGCCGCGGGTGGCGCCGAGCGACAGGCGGATCGCCACCTCGCGCCGCGCCTGGGCGACGTTGTAGGACACCACGCCGTAGATGCCGATCGCCGCGAGGACCAGCGCCAGCAGGGTGAAGATGCCGATCAGCAGCACCTGGAAGCGCTCCCTGTCGCCCTGGCGGGCGAGGCGCGCGGCGAAGGGCGCGAAGTCGTAGTCCGGCAGCTCGGGGTCGATCGCCAGCATCTCGCGGTGCAGCGCCTGGCGCAGCGCGCCGGCGCCGCCGTGCCGCGGCAGCACCAGGAAGTTGACGGTGAGCGGCGGCCGGCGGATGAACTGGAAAAGTGACAGGTAGAGGTCGGGCGCCGGCGCCCGCTCGCCCAGGATGCCCTCGTGGCGCACGTCGCCCACCACGCCGACGACGGTGAGCCAGGGGGCCGCCGCGTTGGCGCGCAGGTCGAGCTTCAGCCGCCGGCCGATCGCATCCCTGCCCGGCCACTGCTGCTCGGCCAGCGCCCGGCTGATCACCACCGCGTTGGAGCGGATGTCCTGCGCGTTGAAGGTGCGCCCGCGCTGCAGCGGGATGCCGAGCAGGTCGAAATAGGCCGGCGTGACCGCGTGCATCATCGCGATGTACATGCCGTCGGGGGCTTCGCTGTCGTGGTCCTCGACGGTGATGGTGCCGGCCACCATGTCGTCGGTGGGGATGTTGGGGTCGGACATCGCCACCTCCTCCACCCCGGGCACGGCGGCGATGCGCCGCAGGTACGACTCGCGCAGCAGCCGGGTGTCGAAGTCCTCGTCCACGTAGCGCGGCCCGCGCAGGTCGATGCGGTAGGTGAGCAGCGCGCGCGGCTCCCGCGGGTGGAAGCCCAGGTCCTGGTGGATCAGCCGGCCGAACCCCTTGGCCATGAGCCCGGCCTCGGCCGCCAGGGTGAGGGCGAGCGCCACCTGGACGATCACCACCGCGCTCTGGAAGCGCTGGAAGCCGCCGCGCGGCGGGAGCTTCTCGTCGCGGCCGAGGCTCTGGGTGAGGCCGGAGCGCAGGGTGATGGCGAGCGGCGCCAGCCCGAAGACCACGCCGGCGCCCGCCGCCAGGCCGGCGACCGCGGCGATCACCGCCGGCGCGACGTCGACGGTGACGAAGCTCGGCAGCCGCATGCCGCTCGCGGCGATCAGCGCGCGCGTCGCCCACTGCGCCAGCAGCAGGCCGGCCGCGGCGCCGAGCGCCGCCAGCAGCAGGCTCTCGGTGAGCAGCTGGCGCAGCAGGCGGCGGCGGGTGGCGCCGAGCGCCACGCGGATGGCGAAGGCCCGCCGCCTGGCCGCGGCGCGCGTCACCAGCAGGCCGGCGACGTTGATGCAGGCGATCAGCAGGATGAAGCCGGCGCCCAGGGTGAGCACCGCCAGGCCGCGCCGCAGGTCGCCGAACCAGAACCGGTCGAGCGGCTCGAGGGCCACTCCCATGCCGCGGTTGCTGTCGGGAAAGTCGCGCGCCAGGCCGGCGGCGACCGCGTCGAGCTGCTGCTGCGCGGCGCGCGGCGTCACCCCGGGCCGCAGCCGCGCCACGCCCTCGGCCCAGCGCTGGCGGCGCACGGTCAGGAACTCGCGCACCGGCGGCACCATCGACGGCACCCAGAGGTCGGCCAGGTCGGTCAGGCCGCGGAAGCCGCGCGGCCCGACGCCGACCACGCGGTAGACCCTGCCGTTGAGATGCACGCCGCGGCCGACGACCGCCGGGTCGGCGCCGAAGCCGGTGCGCCAGAGGTCGTAGCCCAGCACCACCACGTACTGCTCCATCGGCCGCGCGTCCTCGTCGGCGGTGAAGAAGCGGCCGAGCGCCGGCCGCTGGCCGAGGAGGGCGAAGTAGCCGGCGTCGACCAGCTCGCCCCACAGGCGCTCGGAGCGCTCGCCGCGCTCCAGGTTGAAGGCGAGCTTGCCGAAGACCGACATGCCGCTGAAGGCCCGGGTGTGGGCGCGCCAGTCGGCGAAGTCGAGCTGCGAGATCGACCAGCTCTTGGTGGCGCCGCGCTCGGTGTAGTTGCCTTCGAGGACCACCAGCCGCCCGGGGTCGGGATAGGGCAGCGCGCGCACCAGCACCGCGTTCACCACGGTGAGCATGGCGGCGGCGGCGCCGATGCCCAGCGCCAGGGTGAGGACCGCGGCGGCGGTGAAGCCGCAGCCGGCGGCGAGCTGGCGCCAGCCGATCCGCAGGTCCTGCCACAGCGTCTCCATCGGCGGCCTACTCCGCGCCCGCGCTCAGCGGGCGCGGCGCCTCATGGACCTCGCGCGCCGCGCGGTTGCCCGACTCCAGGGCGCCCTCCATGGTGCGGCCGAGGAGGGACGTGTGCTCGCCGGCGAAGTGGATGCGCCCCTCCGCCTTCGCCAGCTCGGGCAGCCAGCCGGTGAGCTGCCCGGGCTTCCACCAGGCGTAGCCGCCGCCCGCCCAGGGGTCGGCGCTCCAGGCGACCGAGGCGCCGGTCTCGACCTCGCGGCTGAAGCCGGGGAACAGCCGGTCCAGCTGGGCGGCGGCCCAGGCGAGGCGGGCGGGCTCGTCGAGCGCCGCCAGGCGCCTCGCCTCGGGCCCCTTGACGTGGCATTCGAGGATGCCGCGGTCGCCGGCCGCGGCCGGCCGGGCGGCCGGCTGCTCCAGCACCGCCTGCGCCGGCAGGTCGGTGAACGCGGTGCCGGACTCGCCGGCCTGCCGCCAGAGGCGTCGCCGCGTCTGGAGGTAGATGCGGGTCACCGGGTTGTACTCCAGCTGATCGAAGATGCGGCGCTTGGCGGCCGGCAGCTCGGGCCCGAAGGTCACCTGGCCGAGGGCCGGGCAGGGCAGGGCGCAGACCAGCCGGTCGGCGTCGAGCCACTGCTCGCTCCCGCCCTGACGGAAGACGGCGCGGACCCTGTCCGGCAGCTGCACGACGCTGACCAGCGGCGCCTCGTAGCGCACCCGGTCGCCGAGCGCCGCGGCGAAGGCCCGCGGCAGCTGGTCGTTGCCGCCGGCGAGCACCCGGATGGGCTGGCCGAGGCAGAAGAGCGCCAGGTCGGAGAGCAGCCGGTGGAGGGCCGACACCTGCTGCCAGCCGTAGCCGAACCACAGGCTGTCGCCCAGCATCTCGACGGCCGCGGCGGAGGCGCCCTGCGCCGCCAGGAAGCCGGCCATGGTCATGCCGTCGTAGGCGCGGAACGGCTCGAGCCGCCAGTCCGCCGCCGTCGGATCGCCGAGCTGCTCGGCCGGCGCGAAGTACTTGGCGAACATGCCGAAGAGGCCCAGGCGCCGCTCCTCCGCGGTGAGCTGGAACGGCCAATCGGGCGGCGCCGGCGGGGCGGCCGGCGCG
>JASLEW010000045.1 GCA_030150965.1 Thermoanaerobaculia bacterium
CCGCGATCGGCACCGGCAGCGCCGGCGGCGATCGCGGCCGTCGCCGACGCCGAGCTGCGCGACGCCACCGAGTACGTGGCGACGCTCAAGTCGCGCCACACGACCAACGTGCAGCCGCAGGTCGAGGGGGTGCTGACGCGCATCTTCGTCAAGTCGGGCGACCGCGTGGCGCCGGGCGCGCCGCTCATGCAGATCGATCCGGCGAAGCAGCGCGCCACCCTGGGCAGCCAGCAGGCGACGCGCACCCAGAAGCTCGCCGCCCTCAACTATGCCAAGCAGCAGGAGCAGCGCATGCAGACGCTCTACCGGGGCGGCGCGGCGAGCAAGCAGCAGCTCGACGAGGCGCAGTCGGCGCTGGCCGAGGCGCAGGCCGATTACGACGCCCTGGGCGCCCAGGTCAAGGAGCAGGAGGTGCAGCTCGGCTACTACCGGGTGACCGCGCCCGCCGGCGGGGTGGTCGGCGACATCCCGGTGCGCGCCGGCGACCGCGTGACCTCGGCGACGCTGCTCACCACCATCGACCAGAACGACGCGCTGGAGGCCTACATCTCGGTGCCGATCGAGCGCGCGCGGGACCTCCGGCTGGGGCTGCCGGTCGAGATCCTGAGCGATGCGCCGGGTCCGCAGGATCAGCCGGCCCACCCGGGTCAGCCAGCCCAGCCCGGCCAGCCGGCGACGCCGGGACAGACGCCGGGGGCGGCGGGCCCGCCGGGCCAGCCCAGCCCGCCGGCCCAGCCGGCGACCGGTCAGGTGGCCGCCAGCACCCGCATCAGCTTCATCTCGCCGCAGGTGGACGACCAGACGCAGCAGGTGCTGGTCAAGGCGCCGGTGCCCAACCGCGGCGGCCTGCGCGCCGACCAGTTCGTGCGCGCGCGGGTGATCTGGAGCACCCACCGCGGCCCGGTGGTGCCGGTGCTGGCGGTGACGCGGGTGAACGGGCAGTACTTCGTCTTCACCGCCGAGCCCGCCCCGCCCCCCGGCTCCGCAGCGCCCGGAGCCCCCGGAGCCTCCGGAGGCGGGGGCGGCGCCGGCAAGGAATCGCCGCCCGCCGGCCCGGGCGCGCCCGGCGGCGCGCCGGCCGGCCCCGGCCTGGTGGCCCGCCAGACGCCGGTGCAGCTCGGCGACCTGATCGGCAACGACTACGTGGTGCTCTCCGGCCTGCGGCCGGGCCAGCGCATCGTCACCGCGGGCGTGCAGAAGCTGGCCGACGGCATGCCCATCGCCGAGATGCCCGCCGGGCCGGCCGGCCCCCCCGGGCCCGGCGCCTGACCGTCCGCAACCGGGAGAGCGCTCGATGGCTGATTTCTTCCTCCGGCGGCCGGTCTTCGCGACGGTCTGCGCGCTGCTCATCATCCTGGCCGGCGCGGTCAGCATCCCGACCCTGCCGATCGCCCAATTCCCGATCCTCGCGCCGCCGCAGGTGCAGGTGACCAGCGTCTACACCGGCGCCAACGCCCAGACCGTCGAGTCGGCGGTCACCATCCCGCTCGAGCAGCAGATCAACGGCGCCGAGGGGATGCGCTACCTGACCTCGACCAGCGGCAACGACGGCACCAGCGCCATCGTCGCCACCTTCGAGATCGACCGCGACGCCGACCTGGCGACGGTGGACGTGCAGAACCGCGTCTCGATCGCGCTCGGCCGGCTGCCCAACGAGGTCAAGACCACCGGCGTGGTCACCGCCAAGAGCTCCACCGCCTTCGTGGTGGTGATCGGCGTCTACTCCGAGCACGGCGAGTACGACGCCTCCTTCCTCAGCAACTACGTGGACGTCTACATCCGCGACTCGCTCAAGCGCATCAAGGGCGTCTCCGACGTGCTGATCTTCGCCGAGCGCAAGTACGCGATGCGCATCTGGCTCGACCCGGAGCTGCTCGCCAGCCGCAAGCTCACCGCCGCCGACGTGGTGGCGGCGCTCCAGGAGCAGAACCTGGAGGTGGCGGCGGGCGCCGTCGGCCAGCCGCCGACGGCGCCGGACCAGCGCTTCCAGATCAGCGTGCGCGCCATCGGCCGCCTGTCGGAGCCGGCAGAGTTCGCCAACATCATCATCAAGGCGCAGCCCGACGGCACCCTGGTCAAGCTGCGCGACGTCGGCACCGTGCAGCTCGGCGCCGAGTCCTACGCCAGCAACCTCACCTTCGACGGCCGGCCGGCGGTCGGCTTCGCGGTGCTCCAGCTGTCCACCGCCAACGCGCTCGACGTCGACAAGGCGGTCAAGGAGGAGCTGCTGCGCCTGTCGAAGCGCTTCCCGCCGGGGCTCAAGCTGGCGCTGGCCTTCGACACCACGACGGTGGTGGGCGAGTCGATCCGCGAGGTGCTCATCACCCTGCTCCAGGCGATCCTCTTCGTCATCCTGGTGATCTTCCTCTTCCTCCAGGACTGGCGCACGACGCTGATCCCGGCGGTGACCATCCCGGTGTCGCTGGTCGGCACCTTCGCCTTCGTCAAGCTGCTGGGCTTTTCGATCAACACCCTGACGCTCTTCGGCCTGACGCTCGCCACCGGCCTGGTGGTGGACGACGCGATCGTGGTGATCGAGAACATCCAGCGCCACATCAAGGAGGGGAGCGCCTCGGTGCTCGACGCCGCCTCGGTGGCGATGCGCGAGATCACCGGCGCGGTCGTCGCCACCTCGCTCGTGCTGGTGTCGGTGTTCGTGCCGGTGGCGTTCTTCCCCGGCACCACCGGGCTGCTCTACAAGCAGTTCGCGCTCACCATCGCCTTTTCGGTGGCGATCTCGGCGTTCAACGCGCTGAGCCTCACGCCGGCGCTCTCGGCGCTCTGGCTGCGGCGCGAGGAGGAGGTGCACCGCGGCCTGTTCGGCCTGTTCAACCGCGGCGTCGACGGCCTCAACCGCTGGTACCGCGCCACCCTGCACCGCTTCGTCGATTGGCGCTGGGTGGTGGCGGTCCTGTTCCTGATCGGGCTCGGGCTCACCTACTGGATCTTCCAGCGGGTGCCCACCGCCTTCGTGCCGGACGAGGACCAGGGCTACATCATCTGCGCCATCCAGGCGCCGGCCGGCGCGTCGCTCGACTACACGACGCAGATCGCGCAGCAGGCGAGCGGCATGCTCCAGCACACGCCGGAGATCGACAACGTCTTCGCCGTCACCGGCTTCAGCTTCACCGGCAATGCGCCGAACGTCGGCCTGCTCTTCGCGAGCCTCAAGCCGCTCGACCAGCGGCGCGGCGACGAGCACTCGGCCAAGGCGGTGGTGGGCAAGCTCTTCGGCCCGCTCTTCGGCGGCATCCCGGGGGCCATCGTGCTGCCCTTCCTGCCGCCGCCGATCAACGGCGTCGGCGTCTTCGGCGGCTTCCAGTTCGAGGTGCTCGACCAGAGCGGCTCGACGGTGCAGGCGCTGGCCGGGGCGACGCAGGGCCTGATCGGCCGCGGCAACGCCGACCCCAGGCTGCGCGGGCTGTTCTCCACCTACACCGCCAACGACCCGCAGCTGCTGGTGGTGATCGACCGCGAGAAGGCCAAGAGCCTGGGCGTGCCGCTCGGCCAGATCACCAGCACCCTGCAGGTGCTGCTCGGCTCCGAGTACGTCAACGACTTCAACTTCAACAACCGCTCCTACCGCGTCTACGCCCAGGCCGCCAGCCGCTTCCGCTCGCGCGCCAGCGACATCCGCCAGTACTACGTGCGCTCCGACCGCGGCGGCATGGTGGCGCTCGACAACCTGGTGCGCATCACCGAGACCACCGGGCCGCAGGTCATCAGCCACTTCAACCTGTTCCGCTCGGCGGAGATCGACGGCTCGGCGGCGCCCGGCGTGAGCTCGGGCCAGGCCATCGCGGCGATGCAGGAGCAGGCCGACAAGGCGCTGCCGAGCGGTTTCGGCTACGCCTGGTCGGGGCTGTCGCTCGAGGAGATCCGCGCCGGCGGCCAGTCGGTGCTGCTCTTCGGCCTCGGCCTGCTGGTGGTGTACCTGACGCTCGCGGCGCAATACGAGAGCTTCACCCTGCCGTTCATCATCCTGCTCGCGGTGCCGCTGGCGATCTTCGGCGCGCTCGCCGCGGCGGCGCTGCGCGGCCTGCAGAACGACGTCTACGTGCAGATCGGCCTGGTGATGCTGATCGGCCTGGCGGCCAAGAACTCCATCCTGATCGTCGAGTTCGCCGAGCAGCAGCGCGAGCACGGCCTGAGCCTGGTGGAGGCGGCCATCGAGGCGGCGCGCATCCGCCTGCGCCCGATCCTGATGACCTCCTTCGCCTTCATCCTCGGCGTGCTGCCGCTGGTCTTCGCCACCGGCGCCGGCAAGGAGGGGCGCCACTCGGTGGGCACCGCCGTCTTCGGCGGCATGCTGGTGTCGACCGTGCTCAACCTCGGCATCATCCCGGTGCTCTACGTCATCATCCGCGCCATCTTCCCCGGCGGCGGCCGGCCGGCGCGACGTGCGGCGGCCGGCCGCCGCCCGGGACGAAGGCGCGGATGATTACGTAGAGCACCGGGATGATGCCGAGGTTGTGCACGGTCGACACCAGCAAGACGCCGAAGACGGCGGTGCCCACCCAGAGGCGCCCCGCCATGCCGGCGCC
>JASLEW010000053.1 GCA_030150965.1 Thermoanaerobaculia bacterium
GGCGCCGGCATCGATGTACAGGGTTCGCAGGTAGTTCGCCTGGCCCAGGCCGAGCTCCGCCGCCGCCCGGGAGGCGCGATCGGGAGCGCCGCCGAGGACCCTCCGGTACTGGCGCTCGGCCAGCGCGGTCAGGCCGAGAGCGGAGTAGAGGTCGCCCAGGGTGACCCTGGCTTCGGGCAGCTCCTGCATTTGCAGCGCCGCGTCGTAGGCGGCGATCGCGTCGGCGTGCAGGCCGGCCCGGGCGTAGACACCGGCGGCGAGAAGGAGGCGGCTCGCACTGTCGATGTCAAGCGAAGCGACCTGCCGCAGCTCCTCTTCGACGCCCCGCCGCTCACTCGGGCCGAGGAGCTCGACCCTGCAGACCTCCGGCGCCTGGCGCAACGCCGCCCGCGGCGCCGCGCGGAAGCCGAGCCTCAAGAAGACGGGCCTGCCGGGCTCCAGCGCCGGCAACCTTCCGGACGGCGCCCAGGAGCAGACATCGAGATCGCGCCAGGGACCCGTGCCGCGGCCGCAGGCAAGCTCGCCGGACCCCAGCCGGATCGCGGCGCCGACCGGCCCGCGGACGGTGACCTCGTACTCGGCGGCCTCCGCCACACGGGTCCAGACGAGGCGCGGATGGGTCTCCAGGACCGCGGTGTCGCGGGGGCTGAGCAGGACCGGGCCCGGGCCGATGTCCACGTTCCGCGTCTCGAGCTCAAGCAGGAGGGCGCCGCTCCGCGGGAGCATCCTGCCGGCGAAAGCCGTGAGGCTGCGGTACGAGCTCGCCGGGAGCCGCAGGCCGCGCCCACAGCCCGCCGCATCGAGCACCCAATCCAGCGGACCGGTCAGGCTCACTAGTGCCTCGGTCGAGCAGACGATCGTAGCCCGGGCGCCGTCGGGGACATGGACGACCTCGCCCCGGCCCAGGATCTGGCGCTGCGCCGCTTGGCGAACCGGCGGGAAGCCGTCGCGGGCCGCCGGAGAGAGGGTCACCGGGCCATCCGCCCGGGTCAGGATGGCGGTAAGATCCGCGGCGATCTGAGCGGCTCCCTGCCCCGGCAGGAGAAGGAGGAGCACGCCGAGCCGAGCGCACCGCGTGCCGATCGGGTTCATGGCCCGCACCGCTGCCGCCCGGCCAGGCGCGCCACCTCCGCTGCAGAGGGAGTCAGCCGGCGTGGATCCAGGGCTGCGAAGTCGTGGAGCGCCGCGCAGCTCTCACCGCTCCTGCCCGCCCGGGCCTCGGCTGCCGCCAGCCAAAAGGTGGCCTCGGCCTTGCCGGCCGGGTCGGCGGCAGGATAGAGCGGCAGCGCCCGCTTGAGATCGGCGATCGCCTCCTCCACCCGCCCCTCCGCCAGGGCGGCCCGGCCGAGGTTCTTGTGAAGAAAGCCGAGGGTCGGGTCGCAGCGCAGGCCGGCCTCGAATGCCCTGCGGGCCTCGGCCGGACGCGCCAGCGCGAGGTAGACGCTGCCGAGCTCGTTGTAGGCGTGGATGTAGCCGGGATCGATCTCGATCGCCCGCCGCAGGCTCAGGAGAGCTTCCTCGTAGCGCTGCCTACGGGCCAGCAGATTGCCGAGATTGTAGCGGTAGACGGCCTCACTGGGAGCCGCCCGCACCGCCGCCTGGGCGTGGCCCAGCGCCGCGTCGTCGTCGCCGAGCGCCACCTCCACCGCGACAAGGTTTCCCAGCGCCGGGGCATAGCCCGGATCGGCGTCGAGCGCGGCCAGGAAGGCGGCGCGAGCCTCCTTCTTCTGGCCGAGCTGCAGGAGGCCGATCCCCTCCTGGCTATGGCGCATCGCCTGGGCGCCGCGGCGCTCCCGCAGCCAGCCCGCGGCCAGGACCCAGACGAGCGCGAGAACCACGCCAATGCTCGCCAGGAGGGCCGCGCGGCGCGCCCAAACCACCGAGCGAGGCGCAAATAGCATCCCATCCGCGCCGCGCAGGAAGAGGATGGGTATCGCCCACGCGGCATCGCTGGCGTCGGCGCGCCGCATGGCGAGACGGCCCTCGGTGACGGCCTGCTCGATGGCGTCCCCGGCGGCCAGCCGCCGGTAGAGCACGCGGCTGAACGACACGGCAGCGCGGTCGGTCACGGGCCCGCTCATCGCCACCACGGCGGGAACGCCCCCCATGACCAGGGACGACGCGACGCCGCCAAACGGGTTGGGTCCCGAGGTGCCCACCGCGGCGGCGGTGTGGCAGGCGTTGAGCACGACGAGCCGCAGCGACCTGATGTCGTGCAGCAGCTGCGCCAGCTGCCGCCCGTCGCAGAGCTCGCCTCGGCCGTCGCGCCGCTCGAACAGGAGGGAGCCCTCGCCGCTCGCCGCCGCGAAGTGCCCATGCCCCATGAAATGGAGGACGTGAAAGCTGCTCTGGAGCAGAGCTTGGCGCATCTCCTCCATGCCTCCGCGCTGCAGGAACACGATCTCGATGCGGTTCTCCCCGCCCTTCCATGCCTCCTCGAGGTGCATGCGCTCGCGGGCGACTGCCAGCGGCGGGCAATCGCGCGGAGTGGAAGCGATGGCGAGAATGCGCAGCCGGCGCGGGCGGGCGAGCGCCGGCCGGCGCTCGCGGTGCGCGGCCAAAGAGCGGACCACGGGCGTCCGCCGGCTGAGACAGAGGAAGTCCTCGGTCTCGGGACGGCAGAGCAGCTCCCACGGCAGCTGCTGAAGCCGGGCCGACTCCGGGCGCCGCGGATCGATCACCAAGCCAATCCGCAGTCCCTGCCGCGCGTCGTCCAGGCTGCCGAGGCAGGAATGGAAGAGGTTGGCGGCCTCGCCCTGGAACAGCGCCCGGAAGAGCTCCTTGCCCGTGGTGAGGCCGGGTGGCCGCGCCGCATCACCGGGACCCAGGTCGCGCCTGCCACCCTCCCCTTCCCGGCAGGCACCGGACGCCGCCGCGAACGGCCAGCCGGTCGCGGGGAGGCGGAGGGTTCCCTGCCCCTCGCCCTGCGGCGAATGCACGGACACGGCGAACGAGCCGTCCGGCGAGGGGTCGATCCACAGCGAGAAGCTCTCGTAACGCATGCCGCCGCGCCCACGCGCCCTCAGCGCCGCGCGGCCGTGGCGCGCCGCACGTGGGCCAGCGGGAAATTCAGATCGAAGCCCTGCGCGCTGAAGGACGGATGCTGCTCGCCCTGCGTCTCCTCGGGGACCTTGGACCGCAGATAATCGATCAACTCGCCGGTCGTCACCACACCGTCGGCGGGGCTGTCGTCGGCGGCGCCGGCCAGGCCGAGGAGGACCGCCTGGGTGAAGGCGCCATGGCCAAGCTGCGCCGTCTCCAGCGAGCTCTCATGAGCCTGGCTCGCCGTCAGCACCAACCGCCCTTTCTTCCGTGCCAGGGTCTCCAGGTACTTGTTGAAGAAGTTGAGGCTCCCGGCGTCCTGGGGCCCGCCCCGGCCCAGCACCGCGCCGCTGTGGCAGGTGTCGGCCATCACCAGGATCCGCTGAGCGCGGATGGTGTAGTCCATCACGTTGCCGAGATCCCACATCGGGATGGCCGTGCCGCCGAGGTTCGCGGGCTCGGAGTCGTGGGCCAGGAAGAAGTAGTTGTCAGGGTTGACCGCATCCTGCACGCCGTGGCCGGCGAGGAAGATCAGGACCAGATCCTCGGGCTGCGTGCCGGCGAGGAAGCTGAAGAGCGCCGTGCGGATTCCCTGGTAGGTGGCCTGCTCGTTGCTGAGGAGCCGCACATGATCGGCGTTGAACCCGCCCTTCTGGAGCAGGAAGTCGCGGACCGCCTCGGCATCGCGATCGGCGTAGCGCAGGTTGAGGCCCGGTGAGCGATAGCGGGAGATGCCGATGACGACGGCCCATTTTTCGCCCGTGACCGCGGTGGGCGTGCTGAGAGCGCGGCGAACGATCCGGTAGGTGGTGCGGGAGAGCGCGGTGTCGCCGTGCATCACCTCGACGTCCAGCCGGTTCTGCCCCAGCTTGAGCTCCACGTCGCCTTCGAGCGTGGGGAGCCCATCCTCGCCCGGCTTGGCGCGCTTGCCGCCCGCCGGTCCACCGCTCCAGGCGCCGACCGAGAACGTCCTCTCCGCGCCGTCCTCGCCGGCCCAGTGGACTCGCAGCGACACCGACTCCTCCTGCCGGGCGAAGCGCGCCTGGAGGAAGACCCGCCGGGCGGTGGTGATGCCCTGGTCGAGCCGGCTCAGCCGTCCGTCCTCGAGCTCCTGCCGCAGCACGACGCCCTCCAGGCCCATGACGGCGCCAGCTTCAAGCCGCGCCTGGGTCTGCCAAGCCTGCGGTTCTCTGGGCGGTGCGATGACCCATTTGGCATAGAGCGGATCGCCCCGGCTATCGGGCAGCACCTTGATCTCCACCGTGTTGTCGGCGGGGCCCAGGTTGTAGTAGCGCCCGCCGTTCTGCGCGAGGTCGATGTCGCAGACCACCTCGTCCAGACGGGCGCGGATCGTCTGGGTGGGGCCGGCGCCGATGGTGTTGATCTTGGGGAAGGCCCGATAGATCTTGGCCAGCGGGATATGCAGAACGAGGCGCCGGATCTTCTCGGGCTCGAGGACGCGCAGGACGCCGGGCGGATAGCGCTGTCCGCCGAGCTCCGGCAGCTCGAGCTGGACGGTCCCCGGCCCACTGCCCGCTGGGGCGCCCTGCTCGGCAGGGGCCGACACCGACAGGCCGGCCAGCGCGAGGACCGGCCCGATCATCCAGGTTGTGGCTCGCATGGCAACAGCCTCCACTCACTGCTTCTTGGCCTGGTGCGTAACCGGCGACTGGAGGCCGGCGTCGACCTTGGGCTCGCCGGTCAGCTGATAGGGCGCGTCCGCGCTCACGTTGTTGACCTTGTACGCGATCCAGTTGCGGTCGCCGGCGAGGTCGAGGAAGTCGTAGACGAACGACATCTCACGCGGCAGCTCGCCCCCCGACTGGCGCTGATACAGCACGACATAGGTTCTGAGCGCCCGTTGCACCTCGGGGAAGCGCTGGGGATCCTCGCGGCTCAACAGCTCCACGGCGTACTGGAGATAGGCCTCGGGGAAGCGGTGGCGGATCTCGTCGAACTCCATGGCCGACTTGAGATAGCTCGCGGCGCGGGAGAAGTCCTCGTCGCTGCGGCCCACCGTCCGATAGAGCATTCCCAAGCCGTACATGGTGAGCGGATCGTCGGTGCGCACGGCCGCCGCCTCCTCGAGGTTGGTGCGCGCGATGGCGAACAGATCGCGGCGGAAGGCGAGCAGGCCGTTGTCGCGCTTGAGCTCCGCCAGGAGCAGGCTGTAGCGGGGCGACGACATGCGGAAGCCGCTGCCGGCGAGGATGCGGGAGACGACCGGTTGATAGGGGCCGGCGAGCAGCTTCTTGACCGCCTCGGACCGCTCGGCGAGGAGGGCGCGGTCGCCGAAGGCCATCTCGGCGACTGCGCCGCTGCTGTGCAGGCACCTGCCGATCTTGACCATGAGGGTAGGAGCCTCGCGGGCGTCGAAGCCGTGATCGAGCAGGACCTGGATCGCGAACTGGTCGGATTCGAGCTGCTCCTCTTTGACGAAATGGTGGCGTTGAACGGCTTCGTCGATCTTGCCAAGCATGAGGCCGGCGCCGCCTCCTTCAGCGGCACCCTTTACGCCTCCGACCGCTCGGCCGAGCCCCGCACCGAGCAGGGTTGCAATGCCGGTCACGACGGCGCTCTTGCGCTTGGCCTTCTCCTCCTCGATGGGCTCGCGCAGGCTGTGCGAGAGCACGACGTGACCGGCCTCGTGCAGGAGCACGAAAGCCAGCTGCGACTCGTTGTCGAGGAGCGAGATCAACCCGCTGCTCAGGTAGACGGCGCCGGTCGTCATGGTCTCGGCGTAGGGGAGGGGATCCTCGATGATGCGAAAGGTGACGTAGATGTTCTCCGAAGCCGCCCGGGGGATGAGCGACTGCCCCAGGCGGTTGACATAGGCCTGCATGCTGGGGTTCGGGTAGAGGCGTTGGTTGCGCACGGCCGCATTCTGGGAGTCCTCGAGCTGTTGCCTGACCCATTGATCACTGATCTGCTTCTGCAAGTCGCCCTTCAATGCCGCGATCATGACCTCCGGGTCGCGCTCGCGCAGCAGGGAGCCGAGATCGAGAGTGCCGTTTCCCTGAGCCCGCGCCGCTGCCGGAAGGAGGAGCATGGGAACCAGCAATGGCAGCGCCCACTGGTGCAAGGTTTTATGGCGTGCATGTCTCATGGTCAAGACTCCTTTGAGAGCATCGTTCGGCAGCCGCGGTGGGCGGAGGGCCGCGGGACCTCAAGGCCCCTGCGCGCCTCCTCCGCCTGCAACACCGCGGAAGCGACGTTTCCAGATGAGACACGGATCTTCCGGGAAATGTTGAGCGCGTCACGCGGGCGGCGGGAGGACTCCTCCAGGTTCTGGGCCTGGAGCCTCCGGGCGCCTGAAGCCCAGGTTCTCAAGAGCGCCCGGCCGAGCGCCGGCACTGACTCCGCGCCGGCCCCGAGACTGGAGTGGCCTCCGGGCGCGAGCGGATGGGCCACAGTGGCGCCGGCGTCGGCGTCGCGCCGAGAATCATCGCGCCATGGGCCGCGGCCGCGCCTCCCGCGCACCAGGGCGAGGACGCCGCCGGGCCAGCGCGCTCGTTGACTCGGCTCTCGCGGTGCGCGTAAGCTGCGATCATTAGGAGGTTTACTATGAAAACAAGAGCGTTGGGTTGGATCATGACCTTCTGCATCCTGGCGCCTGGGGCCGCCGCGCACGCCGAGCACCCCGGCTTCGAGGTGACCAGCGCCACCTTCGGCAACGGTGGCACCCTGCCGCTCAGCATGGTCTACAACGCGTGCACCGCCTATCCGAACGGCGGCAACGAATCGCCGCAGCTGTCGTGGCGAGGCGCTCCGGCTCACACCCGCACGTTCACCGTCATCCTGTACGACCCCGTGGCGTCGTTCACCCACTGGGGGATCTACAACATCTCCTCGAAGACCACCTCGACGCCGGGCGAGCTTCCCGAGAACGCCGGCGTTGCCGGCAGCACGGTCGGGACGCAGATCGCCAACGACTTCGGCGACCTGAGCTACGACGGACCCTGCCCGCCCACGCAGCTCGCGCCGGTCAGCCACACCTACGTGATCACCGTCTACGCGCTCGACGAGGAGCTGCCCACGCTGCCGACGATGGGGGCGTTCCCGCCAGGCGCCGAGGCGCTGTACCACGCGCTGATCGCCGCCGGACGCGAGGGCCACATCCTCGCTACCGCGAGCATCAGCGGCTTTTTCCCCAGCAACCATTAGGCGCCGGGCGCGCCGCCGGCTCCGGGCTCCGCGGCCACGAGCCCGCCGGGGCGTGCCCGACAGCCCCTCCACCGAACCTCCACAAACGGGCGCTAGGGTTGGCTTGTCGCGGCGAGTTGGAGGCAGGAGGCTGCCCGCCGGCCGCCGGCTCCCGAAGAACCCGAGGATTGAGGAGGGCTCATGCGCCGCTCACGCCCGTTGCTGCTCGCCACTCTCGCACTCATGCCGCTGCTCTTCGCGCCCCCGGCCGGCGCGCACGCCGAGGGCCCGGCGCTCGACTCGCCGCCGCCCGAGCTGCGCGATGCCATCGACGCCCTGGCGGCGGCGCTCTCGGCTGGCGACCCCGACGCCTGGGAGCGGCTGGCGCGCGAGCGGTTCACGCCCGATCTGCTCGCCCACCGCACCGCCGAGCAGCGCCGGCAGCTCGTCGCCAGGTTCCACCAGGAGCTCGGCGCCGCCACGGTGACGGCGGTGCGGTCCACCGCGCCCTGGGCCGCCGATGCCGACTTCCGCGGCAGCGCCCCGGGTGAAACCGGCACGCTGCACGTCGCGCTGGAAGCCGCGGCGCCGCACCGCATCCGCGAGCTCCAGATCCAGGTGGGGCTCGGTGGCGACGATGGACCCGGCTCGCGCTTCCTCCTGCCGCCGCTGCCCGAGCTGCGCGGCGTCGCGGACCCGCAGCGGCTCGCCGGCCTCCTCGATCCATACCTCGCCGAGCTTGCCGGCCACGACGTCCTCTCGGGGGTCGTCCTCGTCGCCCATGCCGGCACGCCGCTCTACCAGCGCGCCTTCGGCCTGGCCGACCGCGAGCGCCGGACCCCCAACACCGTCGATACCCGCTTCAACATCGCGTCGATCGGCAAGCAGTTCACCAGCGTGGCCGTCGGCCAGCTCCTGGAGCAGGGCAGGCTGGCGCTCGACGACCCGATCGCCAAGCATCTGCCCGCCTATCCGAATGCCGCCGCGGCGCGCCAGGTGACCATCCGCCAGCTGCTCGACCATCGCGCCGGCATCCCCGACATTTTCGACGTCGTCAAGCCCGGCGATCCGCCTCCGGCGTCGAACCACGATTGGTTCCTGCGCGTCGCGCCACGGCCGCTGGAGTTCGCGCCCGGGAGCCAGCGCCGCTACTGCAACGGCTGCTACGTGGTGCTCGGGGAGATCGTGGCAGCGCTCGGCGGCATGCCCTACGAGGACTACGTGGCGGCTCACGTCTTCGCGCCCGCCGGCATGACCGGCGCCGCCTTCCTGGAGACCTCGGGGCGCGAGGAGAGGAAGGCCCTGGGGTACACCCGCACACCCCGCGGCCTGGAGCCGGTCCTGCTCGGCGCCGGCGGCCGCGGCAGCGCGGCGGGCGGCGTTTTCGCCACCGCCGCCGACCTGTTAGCCTACGACAACGCGCTGCGCGGCTTCCGGCTGCTGAGCCGGCAGCGGACGGGCTGGCTGCTCGGTGGTAAAGAGGGAGGCGAGGCGGCTGACGAGCGCGCCGCGGCCGGCCTGGAGGTCGGCGGCGGTGCGCCCGGCACCAACTCGCTGCTCGCGAGCGACGGCACCTGGACGGTCGTGGTGCTCACCAACCGCGACCCGCGCCTGGGCGCCGAGCTGGGCACGGCGCTCGCCAAGGCCCTGCGGCGGTAGCGTGGCGCGGCGGCGGCGCTCGGCGCTGCGGTGCGCCAGGCCAGCGTGGAGAGGCGGACGATGACGGCTTCGCCGGAGGCGATCCTGGTGGTGGAGGACGACCGCGTGGTCGCCGGGACCCTGCGCCTCTACTTCGAGCACGCGGGCTTCCGCGTGCTCCTGGCGCACGACGGGCGCAGCGGGCTCGACCTCGCGCTCGGCGCGGCTCCCGCCGCGGTGCTGCTCGACGTGCTCCTGCCCGGCCTCGACGGCCGCGAGGTCTGCCGCCGCCTGCGCGCCGCGTCGAGCGTGCCGATCGTGATGCTCACCGCCCTGACCGCCGAGGAGGACGTCGTCGCCGCCCTCGAAGGGGGCGCCGACGACCACGTCGGCAAGCCCTTCCGGCCGGCGGAGGTAGTGGCCCGCGTGCGCGCGCTGCTGCGCCGGCTGCCGCCGCCGGCGCCCCCGGCGAGCGCCGGCGCGCTCACCCGGCGCATCGGCGAGCTGGAGATCGACTCGCGCTGCCACCGCGTGTGCGTGGCCGGCCGCGAGGTGGCGCTCAGCCCCAGCGAGCACCGCCTCCTCGCCACCCTCGCCCGGCATCCCGGCCGGGCCTTCAGCCGCGGCGAGCTGATCCGTGCCCTGGGGCCGGAGCGCGAGGCGAGCGAGCGGACCATCGACTCCCACGTCACCCACCTGCGGCGCAAGATCGAACCGCCCCGCGGCGGACCCTACATCCTCACCGTCCACGGGGTCGGCTACCGCCTGCGCGGCGGCACGGAACCCTGACGCCGTGCGCAGCCTGCAGGCGCGATTGCTCGCCGCGGTCGGCCTGCTGGCGCTCGCCGCCGTCGCCGGCGTGGCCCTCGCGGCCCGGCACGGCGCCCGCTTCGAGCTGCGAAGCTACCTGACGCTGGAGCACCGCGCCGCTCGCCAGGATGCCGAGCGCCTGCTGCGCGAGCTCGCCGCCGTCCATCCCGGCGGCCTTTCGGCGGCCGATCTCACGGCGGCGGCCGGCCGTCTCCCCGCCGGGGTGGCGGTGCTGCTCCTCGACGGGCAGCAGCGGCTCCTCGCGGCGGCCGGCGAGCCCCTGCGCGGCAGGAGGATCGAAACCGCCCGCGAAGGCGACGGCCTTCAGGTGCGGATGCAGGGCGTGGGCGGCGGCGGCGGCGGCGCTCAGGAGCAGGAGCTGCTGGAGCTGCATCTGCGCGGCGCCGGAGTGCCCGTGGCGCTGCG
>JASLEW010000055.1 GCA_030150965.1 Thermoanaerobaculia bacterium
GGCGCCGGCATCCGCCGCCGTGCCGGTGGGCCAGACGAGGACGCTCACCAGGTGATTGCCCGCCTGGTAGACGAGCGCCGCCACCGGCTTGCCGGCCACGTAGTCGAGGCGCCCGCCGCGCAGCGGGAAGCCCTCGGGGGCGAGGTCGATCACCGGCGGCGAGTAGTCGATGCGGCCGGCGAACCAGGGCTTGACCGTGTGGCGGTCGCTCGACGCCACGTCGGCGGGGTGGCCGGCGAGCAGCGCGCGCACGTGGCTGGCCACGACCTGCTCGCCGAGGGCCCCCGCTGCGGCAGGTGTGCCGGGCGCGCCGGGCACGGGCTCCGCGGGCCAGCGGCGCCCCACCGTCCAGGAGGCCAGCGCCACCATCAGCAGCGCGGCGGCGGAGCGCAGCCGGGCGCCCGTCCACCAGGCGCGCGGCGCCGGGTGGACGCCCAGGCCCAGCCGGCCGCGCAGCCGGGCACCCTGCTCCGCGGTCAACCGGTAGCGCAGGTCGGCACCGCGGATCGCCTCGCCCAGGGCGCGCTGGGCGGCCAGCGCCCGGGCGCACTCGGCGCACGCTTCGAGGTGCCGTTCGAGCTCCAGGGCGGCGGTGAGGTCCAGCTCGCCGTCCAGGTAGGCGGCGATCTGCATCCGGCGCGCGGAGGGATCGGCGGTGCAGCTCATGGCCGGCGCCCTCCCCCCATGCCGCGGCCGACCAGGTCGTCCTGGAGGTGCTGGCGCGCCCGGGCCAGGCGCGACATCACCGTGCCGATGGGGATGCCGGCGACGGCGGCGATGTCCTTGTAGCTCAGCCCCTCGATCTCGCGCAGCACGATCACCTCGCGGAAGACCACCGGCAGCGCCGCGATGGCCTGCCGCAGCTGCTCGGCGTCGGCATGGCGCAGCAGGTCCGCCTCCGGATCGCCGCCCGCCGGCGCGGCGGAGTGGAGCTCCTCGTCGAAGACCGCATCCGCCTCCTGCGCGCGGTGCTGCCGCAGCCAGCTGTAGAAGGTGTTGCGCACGATGGTGAGCAGCCAGGAGCGGACGCTCCCACCCTGGAACCCATCGAAAAAGCGCAGCGCCCGCAGGCAGGCGGTCTGCACCACGTCCTCGGCCGTGGCAGCGTCGCGCGCCAGCCAGCGGGCGAGGTTGTAGGCGGCATCGAGATGCGGCAGCACCTCCGCCTCGAAGCGCCGTCGGCTGCGTTCCTCATCGCGCATCCGTGGCATCTCCCGGTTGGCTGGCGCCACTGTCCATCGCGCGAGCGGAGAGAGCAGCTGACTCGCCGACAAGGCCGGCCTCCTGAAGAATACCAATAAGACCCGCGGCGCGGGCCGGGAGCCCCTCGGACCGGCCGCCGCGGGCCGGCCATCGACTGCCGCCGGACCACCGTCGCCTGCCGTCGCCTGCCGTCGATCACCGTCGAGCCTCCCCGGCCCGCCGGGGCACGCCGCCGCGGGCCGGTCCATCGACGTGGACTCCGCGGCGCCGGCCTTATTCCGTGGTCCGGCCCGGCTGGCGGTCCCGGCGGGGGCCGTCCGGCCGCGGCAGCGGACCTTCAGCAGCCGGTCGGCGTCGCAACATTCTCCGCCCCCGGGTGTCTGGTGGGGAAATGCGCTTCGAAGACTTCGTCCTGCAGCTCGATGCCAGCTCGCGCGGCGGGTTCCGCGCACGGGTGGTCAAGTCTCCCTTCGGCGAGGGGGCCGTCGCCTTCGCGCTTCCCGAGGCGGCCGGTGGGCCGCTCTCCGTGCCGGGCGCGGCTGGCGCCTCCCGCGACCTGGGACTCCAGGAGGCCGCCGTGGCCGGCACCGCCGGCCGGCCGCCGCTCGCGATCGGCTCCGAGCTCTTCCGCACCGTCTTCCAGGGACAGGTGCGGACCCTGCTCGACAAGAGCCGGGGCAAGCTCGAGGTATCGCCGGATCTGGGCCTGCGCCTCAAGATCAAGCTCGACCCGAACGACATCGACACCAGCGCCCTCGCCGACCTGCCGTGGGAGCTGCTGTGCGACGGCGAGACCGAGGATTTCTTCGCCCTCTCCCGCCAGACGTCGCTGGTGCGCTACCTCGACGTGCCGCGCTCCTCGCAACCCATCCCGTTCACCCCGCCGCTGCGCATCCTCGCCGTGGGCGCCAGCCCGCAGGGCCTGGCGCCGCTCGATCTCAGGGAGGAGGCGCGGCGCCTGGAGGAGCTGAACGCGAGCGCCGCCGGCGTCGAGGTGCGCTTCCTCGGCAACGCCACGACCGGCGCCGTGCGCCAGGCGCTCTCCGGCGACACCTGGAACGTCCTCCACTTCATGGGCCACGGCGTCTTCGACTGCGCGAGCGGCGACGGGATGCTGGCATTCGAGGACGCCCATGGAGGGCTCGACCTGGTGAGCGGCCGGGCCTTCGCCACCAAGATCCGCGACCTGCGCTCGCTGGGCGTCGTGGTGCTCAACGCCTGCAACACCGCGCGCGCCGGCCACCAGGAGGGGTTGAGCCCCTTCCGCGGCGTCTCCGCGGCGCTGGTCCTGGGCGGCGTGCCGGCGGTGGTCGCCATGCAGCGGCCGATCTCCGACCGCGCCGCCATCGGCTTCAGCGAGGCGTTCTACCGCCACCTGGCGCGCGGCGACTCGATCGACGAGGCGCTCACCGAGGGGAGGCAGGCCATCCATTCCGCCGGCGCCGAGACCTTCGAGTGGGCGACGCCGGTGCTGTTCCTGCGCATCCCGGAGGGCAACGTCTTCGTCGCCAGGCCGCCGGCCGAACCGGCGCCGGCGGAGGCCGCCGCGGCGGCGCC
>JASLEW010000143.1 GCA_030150965.1 Thermoanaerobaculia bacterium
GGCGAGTGCTGGGCGCCGGCGGTGGTGAGGTTGACCGCGATCTCGGCCGAGGGCGAGGTGGCCCCGGGCTGATAGGCGCGGGCGACGATGCCCCAGCCGTTGCCGGCCGCGGCGGCGGCGCTCTGCCAGGCGACCAGGAACTGCCCGCCTGGCGCCATCGCCGCCGCCGGCCACAGCGCGTCGGCCGAGGTCGTGGTGTTGACCTGGAACTGCCCGCCAGAGGGCGCCCCGGTGCTGGTGAACAGCTGGCCGTAGACGCCGGTGACGCCGCCGCTCTCCTCGTTCGATTGCCAGACGACCAGGAAGTTGCCGAGCGCATCGGAGGCGACGGCCGGGTTCTGCCGGCAGCCGGCGCCGGTCGTGGTGTTGACCTGGATCTCGCCGCCGAGCGGGGTGCCGGTGCGCGAGAAGCGCCGGGCGTAGATGTCCCAGCCGCCGGTCGTGGGCGAGAGGCGCTGCCAGGCGACCACGAAGTCGCCGGCCAGGTCGGAGGTTGCGGCGGGCTGGCCCTGGTAGGTGGCGCTGACGCCGGCGGCGATCTCGGAGCCGGCGGGGTTGAGCTGCGCCGCGGCGCGCCCGGTGCCGGCGAGGCCGCCCAGGAGAAGGGCTGCCCCCGGGAGGACGGCTGCCGCAGCGCGAGCGAGCCGGGCGAGCCGAGCGAGCCAAGCCAAGGCGGCGAAACCCCTGCCACGACCCAGAAGAGCGAGTCTCATGTCCCGGTTTCCTTGCGTCGTTGCTGGCGCAAACGCTGCTTCCGTGTGGAGAATACGTACAAACCTGCTACACCGTCCAGCATCCGGGTCGTGCCGCATGCCGCAGGAGGCATCGGAGCAGCCATCCGTCCGCGCATTCGCGAGCATTCATCTGGCGCGCGCCGCACGGCGGCAGGTGGCGAGGCCCCAGGCTCCCGGCCGTGGCCGCCGCTCGCGCGGAGCCGGCGCGCACGGCCGCCGGGGAGCCGGAGGGGCCGGCCGGCGACAGGAGGTGCGCATTTTGCTAGCCTCGGCGCGCAGCCGCCTCTCCGGCGCTTAGCGCCGGTTTCCAGGGAGCGGCCGAGGGTGCGCGTGAGTGATCCGACGGTAAGGGAGCCTCTGGTGGCGAGGACCTCTGGCAATCACCCGGCGGCGCCCCGCGGCCTCCGCCGCAGCAGCGCGGTGCGCCGCCTGGCCGCCGCCTGCCTGCTGGCCGCCTGCGTGGGGCCGTGGTCCGGCGCTGCCGCCGCTTCCAATCCTTCCACGGCCGGCACGCTCCTCTCCCCGGAGGCCGGCGCCTCCGCCGATCCGCCCGCGCTGCTCAACGGCCACCCGGTGACGCTGGACAGCACGGGAGCGCTGATCAGCTGGCTGCCGCCGGCGGGCTGGTTCGACCAGGTGATCACGCGCGCCTGGAGCTTTTTGGCCCAGGTCCCGGAGGGCGTGGAGACGGCGCCCTTCAACAGCGCCAGCCCGATCGTCGGCGGCGACGGCCAGGCGCATCCGGCGTTCTATTTCTACAGCTTCTTCATCGTCGGCTCCGTCCCCTTCGAGCCCGCGCCCTACAAGCACAACCCCGCCGGGCTCTACTCGATGATCCTCGACTCGGCGCTCGCCTACTACCCCTACTCGGGCGACGCCTCGGCCATCCTCCTGGCGGCGAAGGTGCTCGATTACGACCTGGCCTACGGCCTCACCGCCGACGCGGGCGCGTGGCCGCAGGTGCCCTACGCCAGCGCCGAGGCCGGCACGCCGGTGTACCAGGGAGCGGCGGAGGGGCTGGAGAACGGCTCCGGCGACGGCACCGGCTACATCGAGCCCGACAAGGTGGGAGAGTGGGGTTACAGCGTCCTGCGCCTCTGGGAGCAGACGGGAGACGGCCGCTACCTCGCCGCCGCCCGCCGCGCGGCCGTCGCCCTGGCGCGCAACGTCCGGCCCGGCGACGCCTCCCATTCCCCCTGGCCGTTCCGCGTGCGGGCCCTCGACAACGCCACGCTGGTGCCGGCGCACCCCATCGCCGGCGCCACCAGCGACGACTACTGCGCCGACGTCATCGGCCCCATCCGCCTGTTCGACGAGCTGATCCGGCTGGGCATCGGCAACACGCCGCTCTTCCGGCGGGCCAGGCAGACCGCCTGGGACTGGCTCATGGACTACCCCATGCGCAACGGCCAGTGGGCCAACTATTTCGAGGACATCCCCACCCATCCCCTGCCGGACGGCACGCGCTTCCGGGAGGGCATCTCGAGCACCAACGTCAACCAGTACGTGCCGATGGAGACCGCCCGCTACCTGATCGAGCATCCCGAGCTCGACGCCAATTGGATGGCCGACTCTCAACACTTATTGAACTGGGTGGAAAGGTACTTCGCACACCAGCAATTCGGCGCCAACGCCATCGGCGAGCAGATCGCCTACAACTACCCGATGGGCAGCCACACGGCGCGTTTCGCCTCGGTCAACGCGATGTACAGCGAGAGGGCGACCGGCGATTTCGTCTGGAACGCGTTCATCGATGCGCAGCGCTCCTTTGCCTGGGCGAGCTACATGCTCAACGATGACGGCTCGGTCACCACCGGCCCCGACCCTCACGTCTCCTTCGAGTCCTGGTTCTCCGACGGCTACGGCGATTACATTCGCCATTTCCTGGCCGGCCTCGGCGCCTATCCGCCCTGGGCCGCGGGCACCGGCGACCACCTCCTGCGCTCGACCTCGGTGATCCAGCAGATCGACTACAACCCCGGCCAGGTCAGCTACCGGACCTTCGATCCCGGCGCCGAGGAGGTCCTCGTCCTGGATTTCATCCCCGCGTCCGTCTCCTCGGGCAGCGGCGAGCCCCTCCCCCGGCGCGGCGACCTCACCGCCCCCGGCTGGCTGCTGGAGGACAACGGAGCCGGCTCCTACACGGTCAGGGTCCTGCACCAAGCCTCGACCGGCATCACCATCGCGCGCTGAAGCCCCAAGCGGGCATGCCGGGGCACGGATCGCTCCGGCGGCGGGTCGGCCCCGGCACGGGCCGTGGTCCGGGCGCACGGCGTCCCCTTCCCGTCCGCTGCGGCTTGGCGAGAAGGGGAGCGCCTCAGGGCTGAACGTGCCGGCGGTACGCCGCCGTCACTGTCCGACGACGAACAGGGTGCCGAAGTTCTCGGTGTAGACCTTGCCGTCGGGGCCGATGGCGATCGGAGTGTACGAGGCGCCGATCGCCAGCTGCAGGAACAACGTACTGTTGAGCGTGCCGCCCTGGTTGATCTCGTAGATGCCGCCGTCCTCGCTGTTGGCGAAGAGCCTGCCGGTGGGATCGACGGCCGGGGCGTTGACGCACCACTCGAAGCCGTTCGGGTTGGTGGTGGTGCAGGTGACCGAACCATCCGAGTTGCGGGTGCAGGACTGGGTGTTGGTGTTCTGGTACTGCCACTCCACCGTCAGGTTCGGGCTGAGCTGGGTCAGGAAGTACTGCTCGGGATAGGCGGGGTTCGAGGCGTTGCGGTCGGGCGGGCACCAGGTGTTGTTGTTGCAATACGAGCCGGTGTCGCCGTAGTGGTTGTCCTTGGTGACCAGCGAGTAGGTCCCGTTGTGCTGGTAGATCGCCGGGGTGTCGTCCCAGCCGAACGGATAGGCGCCCAGGTACTGCCCACTGGCGCTGAAGTGCATCATGTGCCCCTGCGCGTAGTTGTAGCGCGTGTAGGCGCCGAAGAAGATGCTGCCGTCCGGGGCGACGACGGGCGTCGAGGTGCCGTCGTCGATGATCCTGCCTGCCCCCGGCCGGTTCTGCGCCGGGTCGTAGCCGGTGGTCGCGCCGGCGCGGCAGCCGCCGTTGGCAGCGGCAGGTGGCAGCAGCACGTTGCAGCCGTCCATGAAGCGGTCTTTGAACGAGACCTGCCACTTCGGGGTGAGGTTTGGGTTCACCGCCAGCAGGTAGGCTTCGCGGCTCCACAGCTGCGCGACGCTGGGCACGTAGATGGTGCCGTCAGGACCGATGGCGGGAGCGCTGTTGACCGGCGGCCGCTGCACACCGCACTGGACCGGGTCGGGCACCGCGGTCGGGCTCGGCGGCCACGGCAGGTTGCCGTGATTGGCGGACTCGTCGAAGATGCCGATGCACTTGTCGTTGGCGCCGGGGAGGCCCGGCGTGATCGTGGACCACGGGACGGCCGTCGGCGTGCCGGCGGCGGTGATCTTGACCAGCCAGGCGTTGACGTTCGCGGAGCCCCACGAGTCGGTGCCGTGCGGGAGCTGCAGGGCGTCGTAGTAGACGTTGCCTGCCGCGTCGACCGTGATCGGGCCGACAAGGTAGATGGTCGGGTCCACGCTCGATCCGAACGGGTTGATCCGGGCGATCTGCCAGCCGTCGGCCTTGGCGAGCTTGTAGACGGTGCCGCCCGCGCCGGGCACGTAGATGTAGCTGCCCGAGAGGGCGGCGTGGAACACCGGCTCCCAAGCGGGGCCGTTGGTCGGGGTGCCGTAGGGGACCGGCTTCCAGTCGCTCTGCCAGGCCCAGACCTGCTGCAGCGAGCCGTTGTTCCAGGTCAGGCGCTCCTCGTTCCAGATCTCCGTCTGCCAGTTCTTGATGCCGGTGTAGCTCCCGCTCTTGAACTCCATGTAGATGTCGTTGCCGTCGAGCAGCGGTGTCTGGTAGTGAACCAGGAGGCTCCCCGCGGCGATCGGGTCGTTCTGCTCCTGGGTCGTGAAGGGGTCGTAGACCAGCGAAGCGATGATGCGGTTGGCGGCCTGGCCGTCGACCGGCGCTGCGCCCTGGTGCAGGGAGCTCTGGCCGAACTCGGGCCAGGTGGTCTGGGCCGTGGCGGCCAGTGCCGCCGCGAAGAGAGCGACGGACAGGGTGAGGGCTCTTCCTCTCATCGTGCTTTCTCCTCCGTAGAGACAACCGTGGAACTCCGAGGTTGCTGGTGCGCGCGTGCCGCACGGCCGCAAGAACGCCTTGAGACAGACCACAGCAGCGCCCTCAGGGCGACAACTCGCCTATGTATGTCGTGCAGAGCCCGCGCAAAGACGGGACAACTCGGTGGCAGTCTCTGAGCTGCGTGAGCAGGAAGTGGCTCGCGGCAAGCATGGCGCCCGAGCCCGGCCGGTTGCCGGATTCGCCGGCACGTCGAGTATCATTCAGCTGCTCTGAAAAGTTGCGGAGGCCCAGTGCGCAAAGCCTTGCTCCTGACCTGCCTGCTCTCCTCTGCCGCCCTGTCCCACGCGCCGACAACGGGCGGAGCTGCCACCGAGTATCGACCGCAGGGCTCGATCCGCGATTACTTTCTTGGCGCATGGAAGCTGGTGGCGACCGAGATCGGTCACTCGGATGGCCGCACCACTCCATATCCGGAGCTGGGACCGAACGCCGTGGGCTTTCTCCTGTACTCTCCATCTGGCCACATGTGTGCCCAGCTGATGAAGCCGGCGCGTCCGAGGTGGGCGGACGAAGCGCGCCCCACGGCCGCCGAAGCAGCCTCTGCGCTCGACGGGTTCAGCTCCTACTGCGGGACGTTCGAGGTCCGCGAGAGCGAACGGACCATGGTGCACCATCCCGAGACGGCGTGGAACCCGGCCTGGGTGGGTTCAACGCAGCTACGGCCCTTCCACCTGGTCAACCAGAACCGCTTCTTCTTTCGCGGGCAGGAGCAGGCAGACGCGAAGGATGGAACGCGACGCGCCACGACCTGGACGGTCACCTGGGAGCGGCTGCCGGCAAGGTAGGCTTGGCTGGTCGACGGCTCCGGGCGCGCGCTCCCGGCCGCCGGCATCCGCGGCGCCGCTCAGCCCGGCGGGCGCTCGGCGGCCAGGCGCTGGCGGTAGGCGGCTTCGGCCGCGGCGACGTACGCCCGGTAGCCCTGGGGATCGATGAACGGGTTGGGCCGGGCGCCCTCGCGCAGGCGGCGGGCCTTGGCCTCGCCGTCGAAGAAGCTGGCGTGCGAGCCGAGGAACACGTCGCAGGGCAGCGCGGCGAGCGTGGCGAACGCCCGCGCGTAGTCCTCGGCGATCCCCGGATAGGTGGGCGGCCGACCGGGCCGGCCGGTCAGCCGGTACCCGGGCAGCACCGAGCTGCTGCAGACGAAGACCACGTCGAGGCTCCTGCCCTCCTCCGTCACCTTCGTCGTCCAGGTGGTGCAGCCGCGGGTGTGCCCCGGCGTGAGATGGGCGACCAGCGTGGTGCCGCCGAGCGTCACCGCCTCGCCGTCGTGCAGCAGGTGATCGGTCCGCACCGGCGGAAACAGGAGCGTGTCGCCGAAGCCCGGATCGCCGTGCCCTCCCGCCGCCAGCAGCGGCGCGTCGCCGGGGCTCGCCAGCAGCCGGGCGCCGCTCCACGCCTTGAGCTGGGCCAGGCCGCCGGCGTGATCGGAATGAGCGTGGCTGTTGAGCAGGATCTTGACGTCGCTCAGCCTGAAGCCCAGCCGCGCGACGTTGTCGCGGATCTGCGGCGCCGTCTCGACGAAGCCGCCGTCGAGCAGGATGTGGCCCCGGGCGGTGACGATCAGGTACGAGGCCATGTCGCTCGCACCGACGTAATAGACGTTGCCGGCGATGCGGAACGGCGCCACCGGCTGGTTCCGCGACCGCGACTCCGCATCCGCCTGGGCCGCGAGGCGCCGCGCCCCGGCGAGCGCGGCCAGGCCCATCATCCCCACCGCCGCGAGCAGGACGAGCGCGCGCAGCGCCGCAGGCCCCTCCGGCGGCCGGCTTGCCCGGCGTCCGCGCACGTTCCTCGTGGTGATCGGCACGCTTCACAGTCTATCCGATCGCCGTCACAGGGCCTCCGGCGTGGCGCCATATCCCTTGGCTCCATTGACCTCCCCCCTGTTGGATATAAAACGCTGCAGGCGCAGCTCCAACCAGGAAAGGGTGCGAGTCGGTCACCGACCCGCTGGGCACCGGCTGGTGGTCGAGCACCACGGGACAGGAGGCCGACGCGCTCTGTCCCGGCGGCTTCTCGGCCAGCAACCCCTGCGGCGACGAGTGGTCGAACGCCGCCGGCAAGTGCGTCGCGACGATGTGACCCCGGCAGCTGCCGCGCCGGGAAGGTGATCCCGGCAGCTGCCGCGCCGAAAAGGTGATCCCGCCGGCTACCGCCGCCGCGAGATGACGGCAGCCGGCAGGCCATCGAACCAGACCGCGGGGCGCAGGATCACGAGGTCATGATGCGAGCGCCCCTTGATGCAGCCGCCCAGCTGGTCGTTGCGGCCGAAGGCGAGGTGGACGGTGCCGCGCATCTTCTCGTCGATCACCGGCAGGCCGTGGAGACGCTTGATGGCGCGATTGACGCCGAATCCGATCTCGCAAAGCACGTGAGCATTGCGGCTGACCGGCGAGCGGCGGCCGCCGCCGGCGCGGAAGAACAAGCCGGCGACGTGCTCCTCGACCTCGGCGTCTGCGCAGGCGACCGCCGCGACCTTGCCACGCTCGATGTCGAGCACGACCGGCCGGCGGCCGGCAACCACCAGGCCGGGGACGCTGCCGTCGATGGCCACCCGTCCGCTCGCCCGGTTGCGCCGTGGAAGGGCGAAGGTCTCGCCGCTCGGAACGTTGTCCCAGACTCCTTCTTCGATCACGCTGCCGCAGGCAATCGGTAACGAACCGTCCAGGGGAACCCGCAGCGTGCAGGCCTCGCCCTGCGGGCCGGGTTGTGCCGCCGCGCGGCGCGGCACTAGAATCGCTATTTTCGCAAGCCAGGAGAAGTTCCGCCGCTGCGCCGATGGAAGAGTCGGTACCTGGCTTCTTGTCTCCGGTCTGCGGCTTGGGGGGATTCGATGTGCGATTCGCCGGATCGGGAACCATCGTTCGCACTGAAGGCGACTTCGGTCCAGCATCACCGGGCGGTGGAGCGGGTGATCACCGCCATGCGCCGGCGCCTGGATGAGAACCTGTCGCTCAAGGAGATGGCCGATATCGCCTACATGAGCCCGTTCCATTTCAATCGCATCTTTCGCCAGCTCACCGGCGTCCCGCCCTGCCAGTTCCTGAGCGCCCTGCGTCTGGAGTCCGCACGGCGGCTGCTGCTGACCACCGAGCTCAAGGTCACCGAGATCTGCTTCGAGGTGGGCTATAACAGCCTCGGCACCTTCATCCGGCGCTTCTCCGATCTGCTCGGCGTATCGCCGCGCAGCCTGCGCCGACTCGCCGATTGTCCGCCCAACATCCCGGCGGCGGGACCGGCGGCGGAGCCGCGGCCCTCCCGCGCCGACCTCCGCGGCGGCGTTGCCGGGCCGGCGGATTTTCGCGGCGTCATCTTCATCGGCCTTTTCGCCGCGCCGATTCCCCAGGGGCAGCCGGTCGCCTGCGCGGTGCTCGGGGCGCCGGGCCGCTTTCGCATCGCCGCGGTGCCCGACGGTTCCTATCACCTGTTCGCCGCCGGGCTCACCGGCGTGCAGGAATCGGCGGGGCTGTTTCTCTACGACACCGCCCTGCGGGCCGGCGGCCAGCTCCTCCACGTCCGCGAGGGCCTCCTGGACGGCGGCGCCCCGCTCGAGCTCACCCTGCGCCCGCCGCTGCCGACCGATCCTCCGATCCTGATGACCTTCCCTGCCTGGTTGGGCCGCTCGGCGGCGGAGCCGCGCGGGGTCGAGCATTGACCGGCGACGGCGGCAGGGGCGGCGGCGGCGGCGCGGGGCGCGGGAGTGCGCAAGCGGGGAGAAGACCGCGGGCGGGAGAGCCGCTAGCCTCATCCCGGCGCCGTTCGAGGCGCCCCGACGGACAGGAGCTCGGCACATGGAAAGATCGCCGCGGACCGCGCTGTCCCTCCTGCTGATGGCGGTCGCGCCGTGGGCGGGCTG
>JASLEW010000179.1 GCA_030150965.1 Thermoanaerobaculia bacterium
CCGGCACCGGCCACGGAGCGCCCAGGGGCCGGCGCGGCGGGTCCGGGCGGCGCCCCGGGCCGGCGCGGCGGGATTCGCTCCGTCAGCCCACGGGGCGGTCCTTGGGATCGTGCGGCTCGTGAAGGCCCGGATCGGGAGGACCTGGAGCGTGTGCGTGAAGACCGCGGCGATCGTGGCGCCATGCCCGGTTCCGCCAGCCGGCTCAGGAGGGGGGACGGCGGAACGCCGCCGATGCCGCCGCTGAAGCCGATGCCGCCGATATCGCCGCTGCCGCGGAGCCGGCGGGCGCGGGCGGCGCCGGCGCCGCGGTGGAGACGGCCGCCGGCGGCGGGGGGCACACCTGCAGGGTCACCGGACGCCCCTCGTAGCGCAGGGGCTGCGCCTCCTCGCCGAGGCCGCGCCAGGTGGCCTCGTCCTCGTCGAAGATCGGCAGCGTCGGCATGCGGCCGCGCGCCGCGTTGGCGTGCCACCCCCAGAGCAGCGCCCACTTGCGGTAGGCGCCGAAGGACTGAAGCATGCAGAACACCAGCCCGTGCATGCCGTCGAGGAACCCGAGCTGCAGCAGGTAGGTGCGGACGAACCGCCACGCCGTGCGGCCGAAGATCTCGACGAAGCCGGCGCTCTTGCCCTCCTTCCACTGCTGCGAGGCGCCCCAGAAGCTGTATTTCTCGATGCGCCGGATGTACTCGTCCAGCGTATCGGCCATGTAGTGCTCCATCGGATGCCGCAGGACCGGCGCCGAACCGCGGGTGATCATGTCGGCGTGCACCCGGCGGTTGGGGTAGCGGGCGCAGCCCCGCCGCACCAGGCGCACCACGCGGTCGTGCTGCCAACCGGAGTAGCGGATCAGCTTGCCGAGGAAGTGCACCCGCCGCTGAATGGTGTAGGCGTCGTGCCGCGGGGCGGCGCCCAGCAGGGTCTCGATCTCCTGCTGCAGCTCCGGCGTGCAGCGCTCGTCGGCGTCGAAGATCAGGATCCACTCGTTGGCCACCTGATCCATCGCCCAGTTCTTCTGCGAGGCGGAGCCGAAGTAGGTGCGCTGCACGAAGCGCACCTTGGGATAGCCGCGCGCGATCTCCGGCGTCCGGTCGGTCGAGAGCGAATCCACCACCAGGATCTCGTCGCACCAGAGGAGCGACTCGATGCAGTCGGCGATGTTCAGCTCTTCATTGAACGTCGTAATGATCGCCGTGATCGCGGGACGGGGGGAGCGAGCGGCGGCGGATGGCGCGGTCATGGCAGGGGTACGGGGGCGGTTCCCGGCGGGCAGGCATCTTACCACCACGGACCCCCCGGCCGCGTCGCGCCTTCGGTGTAGGATCGGCCTCCTGGTGCCTGCGACAAGACGTGGATGACGCCGCCGCGTGCGCTCCTACCTCACCTTCCTGTTGCTGGTGGCGGTCAAGGTGTTCGCGCGCCTTTTCTATCACGTCGACATGCGGTGGCTGGGCGACCCGCCGCCCGACCGCTGGCGCCGCATCCGGTTGGTGGCGGTGCTCAACCACACCAGCCTCTTCGAGCCGCTCTTCGCCGGCGGCCCGCCGCTCGGCTTCCTGTGGCGGATCGCCCGCCACGGGGTGCTGCCGATCGCGCAGAAGACCGCGGTGCGGCCGGTCGTCGGCCTGTTCTACAAGCTGCTCGCGCGGCAGGTGATCTCGATCACCCGCGTGCGTGACGAGAGCTGGGACAAGGTGCTCGCCCAGGTCGATCCCGACGCCATGGTGGCGATCCTGCCCGAGGGGCGGATGAAGCGCGCCAACGGCCTCGACGCCCAGGGCCGGCCGATGACCGTGCGCGGCGGCATCGCCGATATCCTGGAGTCGATCGGCGCCGGCCGCATGCTCCTCGCCTACAGCGGCGGGCTGCATCACGTGCAGGTCCCCGGCCAGCGCTTCCCGCGGCTGTGGAAGACCATCCGCATGCGGATGGAGCTGGTGGACATCTCGGCCTACCGCGCCGCCCTGATGGCCGCGGCCGGCCCCGCCGGCTTCAAGCGCGCGGTGATCGCCGACCTGGAGCGGCGGCGCGACCTGAACTGCCCCTGCGGCCCGGGCGGCGCCACCGCCGCGGAGGAGGCCGCCCGGAAGGACGGCGCCACGGGGGACGACGCCCGGAAGGACGAGGCCCGGATCCACGAGGCCGGGGCGGACGAGGCCGCCCGCGAGGTCCGCTGACCCCAGTTGCAGACCCCGGGACGTCGGGCTAGACTCGCAACTTGCGACATTGCTGCTCAGGGGGTCGCGGAATCGGCGACACCGGCACTTGAGGTAGGAGAGGACGCCGGCGCCTTTGCTGCGGACGATCGGGCCCAGGCACCGCGCGGTTCAGGAGGCAGCAAGGATTCATGGGTACGCTGACCAGACGGGTGCTGGGCATCGCCCCCGGCGAGGTTTCCTTCACCCGCCGGGGCTTCCGCTGCGACTCGGCGGCGGTGCGCCAGCGGCTCGAAGGCGTGGCCGCGAGCTTCGTGGCCGGCTATCACCTGGCGCTCGAGGACGCTGACCCCGAACGGCTGGCGGCGCGCATCCAGGCCACGGTGGCGCCCGACTCCACCGGCTTCGCCTTCGAGGGCGCCGGCATGGCCCTCACCCTGCTCGACATCCTCACCCCCTGGCGGCGCGGCCGGCTGGCACGGCTGCTGGCCGGACCGGGTGGCGCGCACGTCTACATCGTCCACGTCGGCGCCGGCTGGGCGCTGGCGCGGCTGCCGGTGCCGGTCGAGTGGCTGCTCGCCCGCCTGGACCCGGTGATGGGGTGGCTGGCGCTCGACGGCTACGGCTTCCACCAGGGGTTCTTCCACTGGCCGCGGGCGGTGACCGGGCAGCAGGTGCCGCGGCGGGTGCGCGGTTACGCACGGCGGGTGTTCGACCAGGGGCTCGGGCGCAGCCTGTGGTTCGTGGACGGGGCCGACCCGCGGCGGGTCGCCGCCGACATCGGCGCCTTCCCGGCCGCCCGGCACGACGACCTCTGGGCCGGTATCGGCCTGGCCTGCGCCTACGCCGGCGGGGCCGACCAGGCCGGCCTCGCGGCGCTGGGCGCGGCGGCCGGAGAGCACCGCCCGGCCCTGGCGCAGGGGGTGGCCTTCGCCGCCAAGGCGCGCCAGCGGGCCGGCAACCCGACCGCCGCCACCGCGCTCGCCTGCGCCGTCCTCTGCGGCAAGACGATCGACGAGGTGGTGGCGGTGACCGACCGGGCGATGCCCGCGCGCGCCGAGAGCATCGGGGCCGCCGGCGCCGCCGGCGCCATGGCGGC
>JASLEW010000186.1 GCA_030150965.1 Thermoanaerobaculia bacterium
AGCGCCGGAAGGGGTGCGCCGGGCGCGGCGCCTCGCCGGGCGGCTGGGGTTGCGGCCCGAGGAGCTCCTCGGGCGCGCCCGGCCGCCCGAGCGGCGGCGGGAGCAGCGGCTGCTCGGCCAGGCTCTGGTGGATGGTGCAGAGGTCGGCGGGCACCTCGCCCCGGCGGAAGGTCTCGGTGAAGACCTCCGGGCAGCTGTCGGTGGCCAGGAGGCCGCTCTCCGGATCGATCACCGCGCTGGTGATGCCGGGCGGCTGCGGGAAGGTGGACCAGCCGCCGGGCGGGGTGACGGCGACGGTGAAGCGGCTCCAGATCGGCAGCGCGGCGCGCGCTCCCGACAGGCGGGTGACGGCGTTGTCGTCGTAGCCCACCCACACCACCGTCGAGCGTTCCGGCGCGTAGCCGGCGAACCAGCTGTCGCGGCGGTCGTTGGTGGTCCCCGTCTTGCCGGCCAGCCGGCCGTGCAGCTGCCACGCGGCGCCGGCGCCGGTGCCGCGTTCGAGCACGCCGAGGAGGAGCGAGGTGACCAGGTAATCGGTCTGCGGCGACAGCACCCGCTCCGCCGCCGGCAGCGCCGCGTCGGCGACCGGCTTGCCGCGGCTGTCCACCACCGCCACCAGGCCGTGCACCGGCGGGCGCACGCCGCCGGCGGCGAGGGTGGCGTAGACCGTGGCCAGCTCCAGCGGCGCCACCGCGGTCGAGCCCAGCGCCACCGCCGGATAGGGCGGCATGGCGGTGGCGATGCCGAGCGCGTGGGCGAGGCCGACGATCCGCCTGATGCCGACCTGGAGCGCCAGGCGCGCGGTGGCCGGGTTGTAGCTGTGCTCCAGGGCGGTGCGCACGGTCACCCACCCGTGGTACTCGCCGTCGTCGTTCTTCGGGCTCCAGACCTGGTTGCCCACCTCGACGTCGAGCGGCTCGTCCTCCAGGAAGGTCGCGGGGGTGGCCCGGTGGTCCTCGAAGGCCGCGGCGTAGACCACCGGCTTGAAGGCGCTGCCGGTCTGGCGGAGCGCCTGGCTCACCCGGTCGAACTGGCTCTGCTCGTAGCGCCGGCCGCCGACGTAGGCGAGGATGCCGCCGGTCGCCGGCTGGATCGAGATCAGCGCCGCCTGGAGCGCCTCCTTGCTGCGCCTCTCGTAGCCCTTCTCGGCCACCGCCAGGCCGTCGTCGATCGCCTTCTGCGCCGCCTCCTCGTCCTCCAGGCTGACGGTCGAGAACAGCGAGTAGCCGCCGTCGGCCAGGTCGTCCACCTTGAAGCGCGAGGCCGCCTCGGCCTCGACGGCGTCGGCGAAGTAGGGCGCCCGGCGGCGCGCCAGCGGCTCCGGCGACACCACGACCGGCGTGGCGAGCGCCTGCGCGATGCGCGCCTTGTCGATGCGGCCGAGCACGTCCAGGCGGTGCAGCACCCAGTCGCGGCGCTCCCTGGCGCGGTCGGGGTGGGTGAGGGGCGAGAAGGTCGATGGCGCCGGGATGATGCCGGCGAGCGTCGCCGCCTCGGCCAGCGAGAGCTGGCTCGCGTCCTTGCCGAAGTAGGCGCGCGCCGCGGCGCCCACCCCCATGACGTTGACGCCGCCGCTGCGTCCCAGGTAGATGTCGTTGAGATAGGCGGTGAGGATCTCGCGCTTGCTGTAGCGCATCTCCAGCATCACCGCCAGCACCGCCTCCTCGACCTTGCGCGCCAGCTTGCGCTCCTGGGTGAGGTAGATGTTCTTGACCACCTGCTGGGTCAGCGTGCTGCCGCCCTGGCGCACCTGGCCGCCGCGCAGGTTCACCCACAGCGCGCGCAGGATGCTGGTGGGCGCGACGCCGGAGTGGTTGAAGAAGCTCTCGTCCTCGGCGGCGATCACCGCCTCGATCAGGTCCGCCGCCACGTCGTCGACCGCCACCGGCCGGCGCTCGAGCTGGTCGGGGCCGTAGTAGGAGGCGAGCAGCGGCGGCTCGAGCGTGGCCCGCGGCGTGACCGCGCCGTTGAGCCAGATGCGCGCCACGCGCGGGCCGCGGAAGCCGACCTCCAGGAGGCCGCCGCCCTGGCGCCCGTCGGGGAGGAAGAAGTTGTGCAGATGGACGGCGATGCCGGTTTCGGTCAGGCGGTAGCGTCCGGGCGCCAGGGTGGCGCTCCCCTCCTGCGGCCGGTACCCCTCGCCGCTCAGGTCGCGGACGACGCGCTCGCGCGTGTAGGGCTGGCCGGCCGCGATCTCCGCCGGCTGGGCGTAGAGGCGCGACGGCTGCTCGAAGGTGATCTCCTCGAAGTGGCTGGCGAGCTTCCAGAACGGCCGCAGGAGGAGCAGGCCGGCGGCGGCCAGCAGCGCCAGGGCGCCCGCCGTCCACCACACCCAGCGCCGCCACCAGAATGGCCGGCCGGCGGCGGGAACCAGCTCTGCGCTACCAGGCATCTCGGACCGTCGAAAGCTTCCTGGAGCTGCCGCGCCGGCGCTCCCTCAGGCGGTGCGCGCGCGGCGCGCGGCCACGAACGAACGGATGTAGAGCGCCAGCAGGAGGGCGGAGATCAGCAGCAGCAGCAGCTGGTCGAGCACCGCGGCCCGGTGGGGGACCGCCCTGCCGGCGAGGAGCGCGGCCATCTGCGGCAGGACGCGCAGCGGGCCGAGCACGCCGAGCAGCGCGAGGACCGCCGCGGCGTGCATGGCGTGCTTGTGGAGCGCCGGCCGCAGCGCCAGCGCCCCGCACAGCACCAGCAGCGCGCCCAGGGCGAGCGGGATCAGCGCCGTGAGGCTGACGCGGCCGGTGCCGAGGTATCCCCCCACCCCAAGGACGGCCAGGGCCAGGCCGAACCCGATCGTCACCTTTGCCATGGCCGGACAAGGGTAGCACGGCAGGATGCGGCAGGCGTTGGTAACCTGCGCCTGCGCCGCCTTTCAGCGCCTGTGTGGGCAGGGGGGGCGGTCTCCCCTCCCTTCCGGGCGCGGGGAGGGCTCGGCGGCGTGTGCGCATTCTCCAATGTCGGTGACTCGCACCTCCTTTTAGCGCCCTCCAGGGAGGGAGACCGCCCCCCTGCCCCCGCACCGTGGCGGCTCACCTTGCTCCCTCGGCTTCTGTTCGCCCCCTTTCTGTCGTTCCCGCCGTTCGAAGTCCACGGCGGCTCCGTGGTCGGGGTCGGCCTGCCCCTCCCTCGGCGGCGTTAAAAGGAGGTGCGAGCCGCCCACCTGGGAGAATGCGCACACCTTGCCGAGCCCTCCCCACGCCGCGGAGGGAGGGGGCAGGCCGACCCCGACCTGGCAAACTGCTCGCAGACCTCGCAGGCCCCCTTCCAAGCGGAAAGAAACCGGGTGGAAGTCCCGGCCGGTGGAAGTCCCGGCCGGGTGGGGGTGTTATCATCTCTGGCCCTATGATCGCGGTATCCGACCTCGGCAAGTCCTACGGCCCCCAGACGCTTTTCGAAGGGGTTTCGATCCAGTTCAACCCGGGCAACCGCTACGGCCTGGTGGGCGCCAACGGCTCGGGAAAATCGACCTTCATGCGCATCCTGACCGGCGAGGAGCTGCCCAGCTCCGGCACCGTCTCGATGCCCAAGCGCCTCAAGCTCGGCGTGCTCAAGCAGGACCACTTCCGCTACGAGACCATGCCCATCCTGGAGGTGGCGATGATGGGCAACCACGACGTGTGGGAGGCGATGGTCGAGAAGGAGCGCATGCTCGCCCATACGGATCCCGACGTGGAGTTCGACGCCGACCGCTACGCCACCCTCGAGGAGCTGATCCTCCACCACGATGGCTACACCCTGGAGGCGCGCGCCGGCGAGATCCTGGAGGGGTTGGGCATCCCCACCGAGGTGCACCGCAACGCGCTGTCCACGCTCTCGGGCGGCTTCAAGCTGCGCGTGCTGCTCGGCCAGGTGCTGGCCTCCGAGCCCGACGCCCTGCTGCTCGACGAGCCCACCAACCACCTCGACATCCTGTCGATCCGCTGGCTGGAGCGCTTCCTCGAAAGCTACAAGGGGACGGCCATCGTGATCTCGCACGATCACCGCTTCCTCGACAACATCTGCACCCACATCGTCGACGTGGACTACGAGACGATGCTGCTCTACCCGGGCAACTACACCGCCTTCGCCGCCGCCAAGGTGGCCGAGCGCGAGCGCAAGCAGGCCGAGATCGACAAGCGCGAAAAGGAGATCGCCAACCACCAGGCGTTCGTCGACCGCTTCCGCGCCAAGGCCACCAAGGCCCGCCAGGCGCAGAGCAAGATCAAGATGATCGAAAGGATCGTCATCGAGCGCCTGCCGCAGAGCTCGCGCCGCTACCCGGTGTTCAAGTTCCAGCAGGTGCGCCCGAGCGGCCGCCAGGTGCTGGAGCTGGCCGGCATCAGCAAGGCCTACGGCGACAACCAGGTGCTGCACGACGTTTCGCTCACCGTGCAGCGCGGCGACCGCCTGGCGATCATCGGCCCCAACGGCATCGGCAAATCGACCCTGCTCAAGATCGCGGTCGGCGAGGTCGCGGCCGACGCCGGCAAGGTGGACTGGGGCTACGAGGCGCGCACCGGCTACTTCTCGCAGGAGCACACCGAGGTCAAGGCCGGCGGCAAGCAGAGCGTCGAGGCCTGGCTGTGGGAGTCGGTCCCCGGCGAGCCGATCGGCTTCGTGCGCGGCAACCTGGGCCAGGTGCTGTTCTCGGGCGACGACGTGAAGAAGCCGATCGGCAGCCTCTCGGGCGGCGAGGCGGCGCGCCTGGTGTTCTGCCGGCTGTCGGTCACCAGGCCCAACGTGCTGGTGCTCGACGAGCCCACCAACCACCTCGACCTGGAGGCCATCGAGGCGCTGGTCGAGGGTCTCAAGAGCTACGACGGCACGCTGATCTTCGTCTCCCACGACCGCTGGTTCGTGTCGCAGCTCGCCAACCGGGTGCTGGAGATCTCGCCGCGCGGCCTGCAGGACTTCCCCGGCACCTACGACGAGTACCTGGAGCGGCTGGGCGACGATCACCTCGACGCCGACACCGCCCTGCGCCTGCGCCGCGAGCAGAAGAAGAAGGCCGCCGCCAGGGCCGCCGCGCCCGCGCTCACCGACCGCCAGCTCCAGCAGCGGCAACGCGAGCTGGGCAGGCGGCGCGACGAGGTGACGGCGGCGGTGGATCAGGCCGAGGCGCGCGTCCACGCGATCAACGAGATGTTCTGCGATCCCACCTTCTTCGACCGCACCTCGCGCGAGCAGGTGCGCAAGCTGGAACAGGAGCAGCAGCGCCTCACCGCCAGGGTCGCGGAGCTGATGGCCTCCTGGGAGCAGCTCGAAGCCGAGCTCGCGAGCCTCGGCGAGCAGGCGGGCTGAGCCACCACCCTCGCGGCGGTCGCGGCGGTGCCGCACCTGGCGCTGCGGTATAATCAAGGTTCATCTTCAGCGCGCCCGGGCCGCGGGATCCTCCGGGTTGAGAGCGGCAGCGGCCGTGCGTGCCGCTGGTTCGGTTCCGCGGCGGGCAGAGGGGAGAAGCCTCATGGTGAGCAGGCGTTCCGTCGCCTTCCTGGCACTTGCTGCCGTTCTCGCCGGTTCCGGTTCCGCCCTGGCGGCCGCGTCCGGCGCCACTCCGCTGGCCTCGCTGCCTCATGTCGATACGGCGACGCCGCCGCCGGTGCGGGCGCTCGACCTCATGCACGCCCCCGGCGAGGCGCCGGGCGGGCTGCTCGACAATCCCAAGCTCTCCTGGGAGCTGGCGAGCCTGGCGGCGGCCGGCCGCAGCGCGGCGCAGGGCGGGGCCGCCGTCACCGCCGCCGACCTGTCGGCGCTGCCTGCCGACCTGCGGGCGCTGGCCGGCGCCGGGCGGATGCGCCTCGACGCCGCCGGCGCGGTGCAGCTCTACGTCCGCCCGGCGGGCTCCCTGGACGCCGCGGTGGCCGCCGTGCGGCACGCCGGCGGCCGGGTGGAGCGCCAGAGCGCGGCGGCCAACCTGGTGCAGGCGAGGGTGCCGGTCGCGTCGCTCGAGACCCTGGCCGCGGACGCCGCGGTCGAGTTCGTCCGCCTCCCCGACTACGGCCACACCCAGGCCGGCTCGGTGACCTCGGCAGGCGACCAGATCCTCGAGGCGAGCCTGGTGCGCTCGGCTTTCGGCGTCAACGGCTCGGGCGTCCGCGTCGGCATCATCTCCGACGGCGTGGGCGGTCTCCCGCAGTCGCAGGCGAGCGGCGACCTGCCGGCGTCGGTCGACACCTCGACCTGCAACGTGGCGGGCGGCAACCCGCAGAGCTCGGGCTCCGAGGGGACGGCGATGATGGAGATCGTCCACGACCTGGCGCCCGGGGCGCAGCTGTGGTTCGGCCACTTCGAGACCGGCCTGGAGTTCAACGACGCCGTCTCCTGCCTGGCGGCCAACACCGACGTGGTGGCCGACGACATCTCCTTCCTCAACTCCGGCCCCTACGACGGCACCAGCTTCATCTCCGCCAACACCTCGCAGCAGCTGAACAGCCCGTCCAACCGCATCCGCGCCTACTCGACCGCGGCGGGCAACTTCGCGCTGGAGCACTACCGCGAGGCGTTCCGCGACTCGGGCTTCACCTACGCCTACAACGGCCACACCTACAAGGTGCACCAGTTCGCCGCCACCGGCAGGACCACCGACGCCGGCTTCGGCCTGCTCTGCACCTCGGGCTCGAAGGTGCAGTGCGGCAACACCGTGGCCATCGCCAAGGGCGCGAGCTTCAGCGTGTTCCTGCAGTGGGACGATCCGTTCAACGCCTCGACCGACGACTACGACCTCTTCCTGTTCGACGACACCACGGGCAACCTGGTGGCGGTGAGCCACACGGTGCAGAACGGCCACCAGAGCCCGACCGAGTCGCTGACCTGGACCAACAACCACGCCGACGGCCTGTTCTCCTTCGTCATCGGCCTGCGCTCGGGGGCGGCGCGCAACCTCGACATCTTCGTGCCCGACTGCTCGCACGGCTCCTGCCTGCTCTTCCCCAACGACACCGACCTCAACTTCAACACCGTGTCGCAGAGCATCGCCAACGAGGGCGATGCCGGCGGCGGCGTGCTCTCGGTCGCGGCGATCGACGCCGCGGACGCCAACCACGTCGACGCCGAGCCCTACAGCAGCCGCGGGCCGACGCAGGACGACCGCGTCAAGCCCGACATCACCGGCATCGACGGCGTCAAGGTGACCGGCGTGGGCGGCTTCGGCTCGCCCTTCTTCGGCACCTCGGCGGCGACGCCGCACATCGCCGGCATCGAGGCGCTGCTGCTGCAGCTGCGTCCCGACCTGAGGGTGGGGGGCAGCACCGACGCGGCGACGGCGCGGAGCTTCCTCGCCGGCGCCCTGCTGGCCGGCTCGGTGGACCTGGGGGCGCCGGGTGACGACACCACGTTCGGCTTCGGCCGCGTCAACGCCTACGCCACCGCCGAATTGCTGACGCTGCCCGCCGGGGCCTGCGCGGCCAGCGGCAACACGCTGTGCATCGACAACCTCCTCGGCGACGGCCGCTGGCTGATCAAGGTGCTCTACGACGCCGGCGGCGGCCTCGCCGGGAGCGGCAACTCGATTGGGCTGACGCCGGTGGGGGTCACGGCGGGCGGCCTCTTCTGGTTCTTCAGCGCCGACAACCCGGAGATGCTGGTCAAGGTGCTCAACGCCTGCCCGGTCAACGACAGCTTCTGGGTGTTCTACTCGGCCGGCACCAACGTCGGCCTCACCACCATCGTCGCCGACACCCAGGCCGGCCTGGTCAACATCTACACCAACGCCAACGGCGTCGCGGCGCCGCCGGTCCAGGACACCAGCGCCTTCGCCTGCGGCACCGGCGACATCGCGCCGCGGCC
>JASLEW010000189.1 GCA_030150965.1 Thermoanaerobaculia bacterium
CCCGCCATGCTCAGTCCTGCACCGGCCCGCTGTCGGGCCTCAGCGTCAGCGCTCCGGCGCTGGTCACGCCGCCCGGCACCAGCGGCTCGACCAGCGTCGCGCCGCCGCTGAAGTACAGGGCGCAGCTCTCGACCAGCGAGGCGCCGACGTAGACGCTGCCGGCCAGCGTCGGCACGCCGCCGACGCTCCAGCTGCCGTCCGCTGCCGTCGTGGTGGTCAGCTGGGCATAACCGAGGTCCACCACCACCAGGGCGCCCGCCGCCGAGCCGTCGTCGTTCACCACCTGCCCGCTGAGCGTCGTCAGCGGGTCGGGACCGCTGAACGGGTACGGCTGCAGCTGCCACGTGCCGAGATCGGTCGTGCCGCCCGCCAGCGGCGCCGCGTTGCCGCTGGTACCGTACAGCATGACCCCTCCCACGGCGATCACCGCCTCCGCCCGCAGCTGCCAGCGGCGGTCCTGGAACCCGGCGATGGCGAAGATGCCGCCGGCGCCGGTGGTCGCGGTCGCCGCGCTCGCCAGGTCGACGCTCGACACGGTGACCGTGACCCCGCCGAGACCCTGGCCGTCGGTGCCCAGAACCGTGCCGGTCACGGTGGTCGAAGGCGCCACGGTGGACGAGACCAGCATGAGATTGCCCGCATCGGCGGTGCCGCCCGTTGCCGGCGGCGTGACGCTGGCGCTCGCCTGTGCCGGGCAGCCGCCGAGGGTCGCGCCGGCGCCGACCCCGAGATCGCCCTGGTTGGAGGGCAGGCCCGGCACGCTGAACGAGCCGTCCGCCGCCGAGGTGGTGCCGCCACTGGCGCCGCCCTGAGCGGTCACGCTCACCGTGGCGCCCGCGACCGCCGCCCCGGTGGGATCGACGACGCGGCCGATGAGCGTGGTGCCGGGGTCGCTGATGCTCACCACCGTGACATCGGGTGTCGAGCTCTGCAGCCCCTCGCCGTCGGTGGCGGTGACATGGATCAGCGTGCTCTGTCCGGCCGGCGGCGCGGGGACACCGAGCGTGTAGGGCGCGAACATCGTGCTGTAGGCCGGCGCGCCGTTGAGGAAGAGCTGCACGTTGGCGATGCCGCTGGCGTCGGAGGCGCCGGCCACGATCGGCACCACCGCGCCCTCCACCACCTGCGAGCCGTCCGCCGAGCTGAACAGCTCGACCACCGGCGGCACGTCGGGATTGACGGTGACCGTCACCGGGCCCGGCGGCTGGCCCGCTCCGGCGGCATCGTAGGCGAGAGCGCTCACGGCGAGCGTCCCGCTGCCCGCCGTGGGAACCGGGGCGACGATCGAGCTCACGTAGGGCGGCTGGTTGAGGGTCGCGAACAGCTGACCGTTGACCGAGAGCTCGACCCGGGTGACGGCAATGGCGTCGCTGGCCTCGGCGGCGGTGACCAGCGACTGGACGCCCACCACCGTCTGCCCCGCGGTGGGGACGACCAGGGTCACGACCGGCAGCGGGTAGGGCTGCACCCCGAGCACCAGCTGAGCGGTCGCCTGGGCGCCGCCGATGCTGGTGGCGGTCGCGGTGACGGTCGCGGTGGGCTGGCCGGCGGGGACGGGGAAGGTGCTCTGGTAGGGCGGCTTGTAGATCGTGTCCACCGGCGTGCCGTTGACCGCAAAGGCCACCGAGGTCACCGCCACCTCGTCGCTCGCCGTGGCCGTGACCGTCACCGGCAACCGCTCGCGCACCGTGGTCCCCGCCGCCGGCGCCGTGAAGCTGACGCTCGGCGGGGCGGTGCCGGCATCCGGCGGCAGGCGGTAGACCGCCGTGTAGAGGCCGGCCGAGGACGCCTGCCCGGGCAGCCAGGTGCCAAAGAAGCCAAAGTCTCCGAGGCTCGCGTTGGCGGTGACGAAGACCGCGCCCGTGCCCGGCACGACCGCGATGTCCGAGCCGCGCGGCACGCCTCCCAGCGCGCTCAGGTCGAGCACCGCGGTGTAGAGCGGCGGCAGCCCGCCGATGTCGAAGATCGCCACCTGGTCGGCGGCGAAGAACTGCGCCGCCAGCGCAAAGCCGCCGTCGAGCGCCGCGCGGGTCACTCCCAGGTCGTCCGCGCTCGCCCCCACCTCGACGGGGTTTGCCGGGTCGGCCAGCTCGACCACGTGCAGGCCGCCATTGAAACCGGTCGCGTCCCCGGCCGGCACGTAGGCGTAGTGCCCGCGCACCGTCACGCTCGTCGCCTCCAGTCCCGGCGGCGTCTGACCGACCAGCGCCGGCGCCGCCGGGTTGCTCACGTCGAGCACGGCGAGCCCGGCGTCGCCGCAGGCCACCACCGCCATCGCCGGAGAGCCGCCGGCGCCGGGGCCGCCCAGGCCCACCGCGCGCGGCTCCCCGGGCAGCGCGACGGCGGCGATCTCGCTCGGCGCCAGCGGGTTGCTGGCGTCGATCACGTGCAGGCCAAAGGCCAGGTCGGCGACGTAGACCAGCGTGCCGGCGACCGCCAGGCGCACCGCGTTGCCGGCGATCGCCACGCTGCCCAGCCGGGCCGGGTGCCCGGGGTCGGTCACGCCGAGCGTGAGCAGCGCGTTGCCGGCCGCCACGTAGGCCACCGTGCCGCCCACCCGCACGTCGTTGGCATTGCCGGGCAGCGGGGTCTGCGACACCACCGCCAGCGCCGTGAGGCTGGAGACGTCCACCGAGTACAGCCCGCGGCGCCCGCCGCCACCGGGGCGTTGGCCCCGTCCAGCTCGACCGCGTTGACGAAACCGCCGAGCGGCAGGTAGGCAAGGGCAGTCGGCGAGAAGGTCTGCACGGTCACCGCCGCCGTCCCGGCATGTCCCGCATTGCTCACGGTGACCGTGGCGCTGCCGCTCTGGCCGGCGTAGACCCGTCCCGGATCGGCACCGAAGCTGGCGATCGTCAGATCCGCTCGACGTGACCGCAGTCTGTTAGAGCGGGTTGAACATGTCGATGGTCCGTCCATCGATCACGTTGCCGACCGCCTGCAGCTGCCGCGATGACTCACCGTCCACCGTGTTGAAGATGAGCCGGAACGCGGCCGGCGTGACGGTGATCGACGACAGCGCCGCCGCCAGGTTGAAGCTGTGGAGGTCGAGCGGGTCGCTCCCCGTCTGCACCTCGACGCCGTCCGAGATGCCGTCCCCGCCGTCCGGCGAGGCGCCGTGCGCGGCCGCCGTCATTGCCATCGCCAGCGACAGCGCCGCGGCAAGCACTGGTCCAGTCACCGCCGTGCACCTCCCGGATGACTTTGCGGCGGACTGGGCGCTATCGCGTCACAGGCCAGCTTGCGAAAAGCAAGCTCAGAAGCGCCAGACATTGCTTTTCCAAACTCCAGGTAGAGGCTTCGATCCTCTCCGAGCAAGTCAACGAGCTGCTCGATGACTCGGCCCACACGACGCACCGACACCCTGGTGCTGAAGATCGGATGCCGTGAGTCGCCAAAGACCACCGGTGCGACCAGGTTCGAGAACGCCGGCACCTCACGTCCGAGCCTGTCGAGGTAGCGATAGCTCGCGTCCAACCGCGGGACATCGGCGATTTCTACATTTCTGACGACATGTTGAAATTCAGGGCCGGCCGGATAGAGGACATTCCGTTCGTCAATGACGTCGCTGCGGTAAGTGGGGTCCTGCACAGCAATCTGACGCAACGCCTCCTCTACGGAGACTCCTTGGAGGTCAAGGGTGACGGTGCGTAAGCTGTGCGTGGAAATAAAGGACACGGGTGCGCAGTGCTGAGCCCTCAGCAGTGCGACCACCGCCTCCGGCGATGGATCACTGACCCGCAGACTGATAACGCCATTCTGCGCCTGATGCATGGCGAAGGCCTGGAGGTACAGCGCGCCGATCGCGGCCAGGAATCGTCCTGTCATTGTTCTTAAAACGCCGCGGTGCAAGAGCTTGCTATTCGTGTCACCAATCCTTACTGGACGCTGGCCAGAGCAAGGGCGCGTTTGCCGGAGGGAAGCTCCTCGATCGTGAAGTAGGCTCGTGGGTTGTCGCCCAGCACCTGAACCAAGAGGTCGAGCACATTGCCTTGCGGCGCCAGCGAGATCTCGACCTTGCGCAGCATCGGGTCGGTTGGGGGCTCGACCCAGGGCACGAGGTCGAGGAAACCGGGCGTCTTGTGCAGCAGCTGTGCGAGGCTGATGGCAGCATACCAGGGGTTTGACATGGTGATCTGTACCCTTTCAAGCCTCTCTTTGAGCGCGTCGTTGCTCGGCGCGATCACCAGGTGACCGTTGGCGGAAAGGCAGCGGAGGCCCGGAGCGGACGACACGAGCTGTTCGAGCAGCAGGCGGGGCGGCAGATCGCGGCCATGGACCGTAACGCGCTGGACCGGGAGCTCCTCGATGAACGACACGGGAATGTGCTCGATCAATTGCAGGTGCTTGACCACCAGCGGCCAGGGTTGGTCGTCCATATCGATCGACGAGCGCTTGCCATCGACCGCCGGCTGCTCTGGGTTCTCTGCACAGGAGGTGATGCGCACCGGGGCGACGGCCGGGGTACAGGGTACCTGACCAAACTCAAAGGCAGGAACGCCGGTGGGGGCCTTGGTGATCTCGAAGTAGACCCGCGGGCTGTGACCCAGCAGGTCCACGAGCTGCTCGATCACCCGGCCCTGGTGGCGGAGCGAGACCGGTTCGTCGAAAAAAGGGCTTGGGCCAAGGGTGAGATAAAAGCGGGGAGGGCGGGCAAGCGCGGCGAAGGCGGGCACGGCCCGTTTCAGCTGAGCGATATAGCGATCCGCCGCATCAAATCGCGGCAGACGCTCGATCTCCACGCCTGAGACCATCGCCTGATACTCAGGAGCCGCCGGGTACAGAACCGGCCGCGCGTCGATCACCTCGTAGCGATAGGCGGGTAGCCGAGCTGCGATCGCCGCGAGGATGGTGCCGGCGGAGGCCTGCCGCAACTGCACGGTCACGCTCTGCTGCCCATGGCCCTGATCCGCAATGAACGACACGGGCACACAGTGATCGCGGTGAAGAGTTTCAATGACGCTGGCAACCACCACACTGCGTACGTCTAGATCGATTCCCGGCTCCAGCGGGCCGGCGAGCAGCCAGGCCGTGACGAGCTGCAGCAGGGCGCAGGCTGTAACGAGGCGGCCGCGGGCCAGCCTCCAGGTCTGTGGCGGATGAACCCGTAGGGTTGACATGGCACCTCACTGAAGATCGACGCCGGCAGTGCAGGAGGTTCCGCTCTTGATGCTGGTCACGGTGATCACATGGCTTTCTAGCGGACAGCCGTCGAGAGAGATGAACTGCGAGAAGATATAGGTGCAGGTTCCGTCCGGAATCGTGCTCGGATCTTGGCAAAAGCCGATGTGATCCTCGCAGCCGAAGAGGAGATTTGCTGGGCTTACAGGGCATCCCTGGCCAGCAACTCCTTGGACATCGCAGCTGGCTGCAATCAGCCGCACGTCTTCTCTGAACTGAGCGCCACCGAGGCTCGCACTGTCGCAATTCGGTTCAACCTCCGTGAAGGTGCGATGGAGGTGGACGCCGCAAAGGCCGGGGGCGCAGTCCTGGGTGTCATTGGAGGCTACGAGTTGGATTCGGGAGCAGATTTTCGGGATCAGCGCTGTGCCCGGCACGCATGAGCCCGCCCCATCGCAGGTGTTGCCCAGCTGCTCGCCGGCATTCGGACCACACGACGCGCTGCACGCCGGTTGCGGCGTGCATTGGCTGCCCGTACAGGTGGTGCACTCCGGACAGGAGTTCGGCGCCCCGGTCCCCTGCGGGTACCCGCAGCAGTGCCACCCCGCCTTGACGATGCCGACGCCGACGTTGGACGTGATGACCGTGCCGTCGTCGCTCACCGTCCCCGGCCCGATGCTGACGAAGTGCCCCAGGTCGTGGTCGAAGGAGTAGATCTCCGCCGTCCTGCCGGCGGCAAATCCCTCGACGTTGGGCAGGGTGATGGTCGCCGGCGGATTGAACTGCGCCCCCGCCGGCTGGATGGTGACGATGAGCCGCGGCTGCTGGCCGAAGTTGGGCACCATCGGCACCTTGTCGC
>JASLEW010000271.1 GCA_030150965.1 Thermoanaerobaculia bacterium
TCGCGCGTCCTGCGCGACGCCGGCGACCTCGACGGGGCGCGCGGCGCGGCGGCGGCGGCGGTGGCGGCGATCGAGGGCCTGCGCTCCGGCCTCGGCAACCCGGACCTTCGCGCCTCGTTCCTCGCGGTGCAGCGGGATGCCTACGAGCTGCAGGTGGACATCCTGGTCCGGCTCGACGCGGCGCACCCCGGCCAGGGCTTCGACCGCGCGGCGCTCGCCGCCAGCGAGCAGGCGCGCGCCCGTGCCCTGCTCGACCTGGTGCGGGAGAGCGGCGCCGCGCTCCGGCGGGGGATCGCGCCGGCGCTCGCCGCCCGGCGGCGCGACCTGGAGCGCCGCCTCGCGCTCAAGGCCGACCGCCGCCAGGGCCTCCTCGGGCGCGCCGGCGGCGGCGGCAATGGCGGCGATGGAGCGGAGGCCCGCGCCCTGGAGCTCGCGATCGAGCAGCTCACCGCCGAGCTCGACAACCTGGATGCCGAGATCGCCCGCGGCAGCCCGCGCTACGCCGACCTCACCCGCCCCGCCCGGGTGAGCGCGGCGGACATCCAGGCCGTCCTCGACCCCGGGACCCTGCTGCTCGAGTACTTCCTGGGCAGCGAGCGCAGCTTCCTGTTCGTGGCCGGCGCCGCCTCGCTGCAGATCTTCGTCCTGCCGCCGCGCGCCGCGATCGAGGCCGCGGCGCGCGGCTTCCACGCCGCGGTGAGCGTGCCGCCGGACCCGGGTGGGACTGGCCGCGGGCAGCTGGGCGAGACCCTCGGCAGGATGCTGCTCGGGCCGGCCGCCGCCGCGCTCGGCGAGCTGCGCCTGGCGGTCGTCGCCGACGGCGCCCTGCACTACGTCCCCTTTGCGGCGCTGCCCGAGCCCGGCGCCGGCGGCGGCGCGCCGCTGATCGCGCGGCACGAGGTGGTCGAGCTGCCCTCGGCCGCGGTGCTGGCCGCCGAGCGGCGCGAGCTGGCGCGCCGCGCGCGGGCCCCGCGGCTGGGAGTCGTGCTGGCCGATCCGGTGTTCCGCCGCGACGATCCGCGGGTGCAGAGGGTTCCGACTGTTCCGCGGGCATCGAGCGCTCCGCGGGCACCGAGCGCTCCGCGGGCACCGAGCGCTCCGCAGGTCGCGCGCGGCGCGGACAGCCCACGAGGCCAAGGGACCGATAGGGCCGGCCAGGCCGGGGCGGGCGAAGCGGCCGGGGCGGCCGGTGCGGCCGGGGCGGGCCCCGGGCCGCGGGCGCCGGCGGTCGGTGCCGCCGCTCCGGGATCCGAGGCGACGGGCGGCTCCGTTCCTGGCGAGCCTGGCGAGCCTGGCGAGGCGGGCGAGGCGGACAACGCGGAGGAGCCGCTCGCCCTCGGCCGGCTGCGCTTCTCGCGCCAGGAGGCCCTGGCCATCGCGGCGCTGGCGCCGCCGGGTGCGGTGACGACGGCGCTCGACTTCGCCGCCAGCCGCGAGCTGGCGGTCTCCGGCCGCCTGCGCCGCTACCGCTACGTCCACTTCGCCACCCACGGCCTGCTGGATGCGCAGCGTCCCGCGCTCTCCGGCCTGGCGCTCTCCGGCGTCGATCCGGCCGGCCGCCCGCGCGAGGGATTCCTGCGCCTGCGCGACATCTACGGCCTCGACCTGGCCGCCGACCTGGTGGTGCTCTCCGGCTGCCAGACGGCGCTCGGCAAGGAGATCGCCGGCGAGGGGCTGGTCGGCCTCACCCGCGGCTTCCTCCATGCCGGCGCGCCGCGTGTGGTAGCCAGCCTCTGGTGGGTGGACGACCAGGCCAGCGCCCTGCTGATGGCCAGGTTCTACCGCGGCCTGTGGCGCGACCGGCTGCCGGCCGCCGCGGCCCTGCGTCAGGCCAGCCGCTCGCTGGCCGCCGACCGCCGCTTCCGCGATCCGTTCTACTGGGCGGCCTTCGTGCTCCAGGGCGACTGGCGGTGAGGCGGCCGGGCCGGCTGCGCCGGCGCGGGAAGGCCGGACGGCGGCGGAGGCCGGCGGAGAGCGGCGGGTAGTCGAGGGCCGGGCGAGCGGCGGCCACCGGTGGGTACCGGAAGACAGCGGTGGAGAGCGTCCGAGAGCGGCGGAGAAAAGTTGCGACGGCGCGGCCGCCTCGTGCACTGAGTTGCTGGACAGCACACATCGCCCGGGTGAGCGTCCTGCCGGGCCTCGGCCCCGGGGACCCTCAGAAAGGAGGCGCCAGATGTCCCACCTGCCAGCCGTTGTTACGACCCGGATCCTTCTCGCGGATGGAGACCTGCACGACGAGAGGTGTCACACGGTGAGAATCGACTTCTCGGAGAGCTCACCGTCCGTTGTCTGCGAGGGCGGCTCCTGCCCGAACCGCATCAGCTACTTCGACTGCGAAGGCTCCAGCGACCTGCGCACCCTGCACGGGAAGCTGCAGGTCGGGCCGGACTCGGCGGAGGTGCCGTTCGACGTCGAACGTAGGAATGATAGGAAGATCTATCTCACCACGACGAGCCATCTCCCCGGCGTCGGGACCTGGACCGCGAACGATCCGGGCCAGGGCGACGGAGGCGATGAGGGCCTGGGGAAGCATGGAGGCGAGAGGCGCGAGGGGGCCGGCGGCCACGGCAAGCCTGCCGCGCAGCCGGCCGGGCACCGCTGACCGCCGACCGGGACCAGTCGTTCCTGGGACCCCGCTCCCGAGCGGGGTTCCGGCGTTACCGGCCGCCCTGGTCGGCTGCCGCGGCGGCAACGAACCGCAGCGGCGCGCGCAGCAGCACGACCGGCCGGCCGCCGTTGGGCAGCCCCTCGACGACCAGCCGGTAGTCGCCGGGGGTGAGCGTGCTCGAATGGAGGGTGAGGAGCAGCGCTCCGAGACCGTTGGGCGAAAGCGGTGACGCCGCCAGCACCTGCCTGCCGGCGGCGTCGGTCAGGGTGACGCGGTAGGCCGGGGCCTCATCGCCGTCGGCCTCGATCCACAGCGCGATCCTGCCCGGCTGCCGCGGCAGCGTGAAGGTGCGGACCGGACCCTCGGCCGCCGTCCCGCCTCCGCCGCCCCCGCCGCGCAGCGCGCCGATGGCCAGGACCGGCAGGTTGGCCTGCGGCCGGCGCTCGTCGTCGAGCTGGCGCTCGGTTGCCGCGAGGTCCCGGCGCAGGCGGCCGATCTCCTGCCGCTCGAACGCGGCCGGCAGCAGGCCCAGGGCCAGGAGCGCCGCCGCGGCCAGGGCGAGCCGGGGCGTGCGGGCGGGGTGCCATGCTCCGGACATCCCGGGCAGCCCGGGCACCGCGGCCACGGCCGGCGTCGTCCGCGCCATGGACGCCATGGGCGCCCGCACCGCCTCCTCCTCGGCGAGCCGGTGCATGCCGCGCTGCATGCGCTCGGCGTCCTCCACCCTGGCGCAGCACTCGGCGCAGTCCAGGTAGTGCTCCTCGAAGGCGGCGGTCTCGGCGGGCGAGAGGCGGCCGGTCACGTAGCGCTCGGCGAAGCCCGCGGCGTCGATGTGCGCGTGATCCCACCCCGCGCCTGCCGTCCCGCCGTCGGTCTCGATCGTCATGTCGGACTCATCTTCCGGCCCCATGGGAACCTCGTGCAGGATCGGGCCGCAGGTTGCCAACAATTTTCTGCACCCCGCTCGCAAAGCGCCGCCGCTTCTCAGCCCGCTCCCAGAGGTCGCGCAGCCGCTCGCGGGCGCGGTGCAGCAGCTGGTTGAAGCGCTCGGGCTCGATGTCCAGGTCGGCGCAGATCTCCTCCTTGCTCGCCTCCGAGAGATAGAAGCGGACGAGCATCTGCCGGTCGCGGTCGAAGCGCAGCTCGGCCAGCATCTGCTGCACCTGCCGCGCCTCCTCGGCCGCCACCGCCCGGTCGAGCGGCGCCGGGCCGGAGTCGGCGAGCCTGCCGCCAAGAGGCTCCTCGTCGCCGCCGCCGGGGTCGAGCGGCGTGAACCGCGCCGCCTTCCGCCGGTCGGCGATGAACAGGTTGCGCGCGACGCTGCGGATGAACCCGGCCAGGCGCTCGGGCTCGCGCAGCTCGCCGCCGCGGATCTTGGCGATCACCAGCGCCAGCGTCTCCTGGTGCAGGTCGTCGGCCTGCGCCGGGTCGCCGGCGAGGCGGCGCAGCATGAGGAGCAGGCCGCGGCTGAAGCGCGCCACCAGCTCGCCCTCGGCGGCCCGCTCGCCGCCGCGGATGCGGGCCACCAGGGAGCCAAGATCGCCCGCTGCCTCCATCGGTTAGCGCTCCGCGGGCCCGGGCGGCGCCTCGTCCCGGGAGACCACCTCCAGCTCCTGGCGCAGCTTGACGACGCTGGCCGCGGGGTAGATGCCGGAGCGCAGCTGCACGCCGGGGTAGATGTGGGTGCCGCGGCCCACCACCACGCCGGGGTGCAGGACGCAGTTGCAGCCGGTCAGCACGCCGTCGCCGAGCACCGCTCCGAGCTTGCGGCGGCCGCTGCCGATGGCGCCGCCCGCGGCTCCGGCCCGGCCGATGCGCACCTCGCGGCCGTCGTGGCGGAAGTTCGACAGGATCGTGCCGGCGCCCAGGTTGACCCCGGCGCCGAGGATCGAGTCGCCGACGTAGTTGAGGTGCGGGGCCTTGGCGCCGGGCAGCAGGATGGCGCGCTTGATCTCGGTGTTGGCGCCGACCACGCAGCCGTCGCCGATCCACACCCCGCCGCGCACGTAGGCGCCGGGCCGGATCTCCACGTCGCGGCCGATGTGGAGGGGACCTTCGAGCACCGCGCCGGGATGGATCCGGCAGCCGCGGCCGATGGCGATGCGGTCGCCGGCCAGGTGCACCTCCGGCAGCAGGCCCACCTCGATGGCGGCCGAGGGCAGGCGGCCGAGCACCTCGTCGAGCGGCGCGCCGAGCAGCGCCCACGGGGCCGCGGCGGAGAAGGCGGCGGCGAACGGCTCCGGCAGCGCGGCGAAGAGCGCCGGCAGGCTGGGGGTGGCGGCGGTGGCTCCCTTGGTGTCCATAGCTTCCATAGTTTCCCTGGCTCCGGTGGACTCGTGGCTCTGGTGCACCCCTGGCTCCGGTGACCTCCCGGCCTCCAATAGCTCCGGTGACTCCCTGGCTCCAATGGCCCCGGCACTGGCGATGTTAACCTTCCGCTCCGTGCCACGCCACGGCGCCAGGTCCACCGCCGCCGGTTCCAAGGATGAAGGTGCGGTTCCGGAGCCGTTCGAGCCGCTGCCGCTCGCCTTCTACCGCCGCCCGGCCGAGGAGGTGGGACGCGGCCTCCTGGGCCGCTACCTGGTGCGCCGCCTGGACGGGGAGCGCCTGGTGCTGCGGCTGGTCGAGGTGGAGGCCTACCTGGGGGCGCCCGACCGGGCCAGCCACGCCTGGGGCGGCCGGCGGACGGCGCGCAACGAGAGCCTCTACCTGCCGGGCGGCCACGCCTACGTCTACTTCATCTACGGCATGCACTGGTGCCTCAACGCGGTCAGCGGCGAGGCGGACACGGGCGGCGCGGTGCTGCTGCGCGCCGGCGAGCCGGTGGCGGGGGAGGAGCGCATGCGCGCGCTCCGGCGGCTGGGCGAACGGGTGCGCCCGGGCGACGTCGCCGGCGGCCCGGGGAAGCTCTGCCAGGCGCTGGCGGTGGACCGCTCGTTCGACGGCCGGCGTCTGGACAGGGGGGAGCTGATCCTGACCGCGGGCGAGCCGGTGCCCGCGGCGCGGACGGTGGCCGGGCCGCGGATCGGCGTCGATTACGCCGGCGAGGCGGCGGCCTGGCCGCTGCGCTTCGCCGAAGCCGGCAACCCGCACGTGTCGCGGCCCCGGCCGCCGCAGGCCGCCGGCCTGCCGCCGCCGAAGGGGCCGAAGCCGGGATAGCCGGCGGGCCCTGCGGGGTGAGCGCCGCTGGCGGTGCCGCGCCGGAGCACGCCGAGCGCGGCTGCGCGCAGCCGTGCCGCTTGCGGGCGGTCCTCCGGCTCGGTATGTTGCCTGGATGACAACCCAATTGCGATCGCCCTTTCCGCCAAGCGCACCCGTTCCACCGGCGGCGTCGGCGCGGCCGGCGGAAGCTCCGGCTCCTCGCCAGGCGCCGCTGCGCCGGGCCTCCGGCCGCTCCGATCGCGCCGGCCGCGGGCTCGGCGCCGTGGCCTGCGGCGTCTTCAGCGCTGCGCTGGTGTTGGGCAGCGGCGCTGCGCTGGCCACCCCTCCTGGCGGCGGCACCGTGCCGGCCGGGGGCTCCTCGGCTCCGGCTTCGGCGCCGGCGCGGCCCTGGGCGTCCAAGCTGCGGCCCTGCGCCCTGCCGGAGGTGCCCCAGGGGGCGTACTGCGGCTCCTTCGAGGTCTTCGAGGACCGCGACGCGCGGGCCGGGCGCAGGATCGCGCTCCGCGTCGCGGTGCTGCCGGCGCTGGGGTCCCACCCCGAGCCGGACCCCGTCTTCCTGCTCAACGGCGGGCCGGGCGAGGGGGCGGTCGACTCGGCGCCGGAGCTCGCGCACGATCCCCTGCGCAACCGGCGCGACATCGTGCTCATCGATACGCGGGGCACCGGCGGGTCGAACCCGCTCCCCTGCCGGATCTGGGGCGACGGCACCCGCCTCGACCGCATCTTCCCGCTGGAGACGGCCCGCCGCTGCCGCGACGAGCTGCAGAAGAAGGCGGACCTCAGCCGCTACACCACGGCGGCGGCGATGGACGACGTCGAGGACGTGCGCCGCTGGCTCGGCTACGGCCGGGTGAACCTGCTCAGCGCCTCCTACGGCACCTATGCGGCGCAGGTCCTTGTCGCCCGCCATCCGGAGAGCGTCCGCAGCGTGGTCCTGGCCAGCGTCGTCAAGCCGGGCGAGCCGGCCCCCCTCTACCACGCCCGCAACGCGCAGCGGGGCCTGGAGCTCCTGGCCCGCGACTGCGACCGCGACGCCGCGTGCCACGCCGCCTTCCCCCGTTTTCAGCAGGAGGTGCCGGAGGTCCTCGCGCGCCTCGCCAAGGCGCCCGCGCGCGTGACCGTCGCCCTGAATCCCGAGAGCAAGCCGGCGACCCTCACCCTCACCCGCTCCGCCGCCGCCGAGGCCATCCGCTTCGCGCTCTACTCCTCCAGGGCCGGCCACGTGCCGCTCATGGTCCACCGGGCGGCCACCGGCGACTACCGCGACCTGGCGCAGGCCGCGGTCGAGGTGCGCTCGGCGATGCAGGAGCTCCTCTCCTTCGGCCTCCTCTTCTCCGTCACCTGCGCCGAGGACCTCTCGCGCATCGATCCGCGGCAGATCCCCGCCGCCACCGCCGGCACCTTCTACGGCGACGACCGCGTCCGCGACCAGCTCGCGGTCTGCGCCCTCTGGCCGCACGCCCCGAGGCCCCCGGGCTCGGGAGCCCTGCCGCCCTCCGCCGTCCCGGCCCTCCTCATCGCCGGCGAGCGCGATCCGGTCACCCCGCCCGCCGACGCCGCCGAGGTCGCCAAGCGCTTCCCGCAGGGCCGCCTCATCGTGATCCCCGGCGGCGCCCACAGCTCCGACGCCGCCTGCGAGCAGCGCCTGATCGACGAGTTCATCGACCGCGGCACGGCCAAGGGCCTCGACGCCGCCTGCGCCCAGAAGGCCGCCCCCTTCCACTTCGACACCCGGTAGCTGGCTTGGGAGCTGGAGGCATCACCGGCGCCAAGAACCTGTTTTTTGCCCGCGTAAGCCCTGCGTAAGGTTTCGGCAGGAAAGGCGCCGCCCGCAGTCCGAGCGCGCCGCCACCTGTGGCCGCCGCCGAGGGCACGGCGCCCGCCAGGCCGAGCAGCACACCGGCCAGCGCCGACTCCCGCCTGCCGTGCTGGCGCCGCAGCCGGCATCACCCGCCGCCAGCTCGCGGCCTACGAGCAGGGCCAGGAGCGCACCTCCGTCCCCATCCGGCCCCTCCGCTTGGCGCGGAAGCGCTTCGCCAGGTCGGTGACGGTCGGCGCCCGGCGATCGTCCGGCGCTCCTCGGCCGGGTCGCGGTCGTTCCTGGTTTCCAGCAGGCGCTTGGCGGCGAGCTTCCGGGCGACCGCAGCGTGCTTGCGGCCTTGGCGGCTGCTCAGACGCCGCTTGAGCTGGGCCCTGTAAGTATCGTGCGAGCGCGCCGAGCCGGGCGCGGATGGCGGCCAAGCCCCTTTCCTGGAGTTGTGGAGAGCGGGTCGCCCGCTGGTACGGTGCTTCAAGGAGAGTCGCGCTCAACCTCGCGCAGGCGGAGGGTCTCGCGGAGAATCGGCAGGGCGAGCAGATCCTTGCTGCGGCCGGCCTGCTGCTTCGTCTCGATGATCGCCCGGAGATCGAGGAGCAGGACGTTCACCCCTCCCTCCAGCGCGTACCTCGTCGCGTGAGGTTCGAGATCCTCATAGCTGCGATTGGCGCCGATCGTGGCGAGCACGTCGAGCGGCCCGAGCCGGGTCCGCAGGAGGTGATGGCCGCCTGGTGCAAAGCGGGTGGCGTCCGGTTCGATCCGCCGGCCGGCCGGGTCGCGGTAGATGGCTTCGAGCTCGCGCAACGCGGCGACCAGCCGCCCGATGTTGTCGGCGGTGCGGCGGTAAACGATATCGGTATCCAGCGTCGAGATGGGGGCGCCCTGCAGAACGGCCGCAACGCCGCCGACCAGAATGCATTCGACGCGGTTGCGGTCGAGGACTTCCAGGGTCTCCCGGAAATTAGGCAGGCCGTGCATCGCGGAGGGCCGAGACGCTGTCAACGAACGCCTGCAGAGCCGCGAGACGCTGGTCCGGTGTGAGCGACAGCATCCAGCGGATCAGCGTTCGATCGACACCCTCCGGGGACTCGTCGGGCAGCGGGGTGGGCTCCCAGCGGGGGGAGCCTGGCTCGGCGGGCGTGGCCATGGCTTCAGCCTAGCATGCCCTGGGCGCCGGGCTTGATGTGGAAGGCCACGGCCTCGAGCGCGGTGCCACGGTCCTCGTTGAGCTCGGCCGAGCAGACCCCCGGCCGGATACAGGCTCAGGCTCGCCGCCGGCGGCGGACCGCGCTCCACGGCGGCGCGGAATAGCGAACAGCACGCACTACAGTATTGAGAGAACCTTGTGCCCAACCCTGGCACCTTGCCCGGGGTGTAGGAGTGGCTCAAGGAGAGGAGCTCGAACATGAACAGAAAGTTGTCCTTGTGTCTGGGTCTGGCGCTCTTCTGTCTGGCCGCCGCCGCGATGGCCCAGCAACCCGCCGTGGCGGCCGCCACCGCACCGACGCCGGCCGCAGCCGCCGCCAATGCGGCGGCGCCCGCTCTGCCCGCGATCCCGGGATTCGAGCCGGCGGCCGCATGCCCGGCTTCGGCGGCGACGGCGGCGGCACCCTGGGACTCCAAGCCTGGCATCCCGCAGCCGATCACCCTCGCCTGCACCTGCTCGCCCACCCGGGCACAGTGCGTGGCGATGTGCAATGCGGACGGTCCGAACTGCACCGCGACCTACTCCTGCTCGCCGAGCTGCCAGGTCTCTTGCGTCTGTCACGAAGGCGCCGGCTTCTGCGACTGAGTGCGCCGGGGCGCGGGCCCCACGGCGGGCGTCGGCGCGGCCACGGCCTCTCCGTCAGAGACCCGGCCGCGCCAGATCGATCACCCATAGCACCTGGTACCGGTGCTCGTAGGTGCCGACCGCGACGCCGGCTCCCATCCTGGTCAGCGTCGGGTCCAGGATGTTGCGGCGATGCTCGGAGCTTGACATCCAACCGGCCATCGCAGCCTCGGCGCTGAGGTGGCGGGCGGCGATGTTCTCGGCGATGCTGGCGGCGTCGAAGCCCTGGGCCTCGACCCGCCGGCGCGGCGTCGAGCCGTCCGACCCCTGGTGGGAGTAGGTGGAGCGCGCGAGCATGTCGTCGGCATGGGCCTGGGCGGCGGCGTCGAGGCGCGGATCCTCCTCGACCGGCGGCCGGCGGGCGGCGTGGCGCGCGGCGTTGACGGCGTCGAGCAACGCGGCGCGCTGGCGGGCGAGGTCGCGCAGCGGCTCGGCCTGGCGCTCCCAGGAGCTCGCCTCCGGCCAGGCGAACAGAAAGACATAGAGCGGCACGCCGCGAAAGGCGGCGATGCCGATCCCCAGGTCGGACATCTCGCGGCGGAGGGCGGGCGCCAGGTCCGGCGTCGTCTTCCACCAGGCGACCACGGCCTCGGGGCTGCCCGCCATCGCCGTCACGCTCTCGGTCCACAGGTGGGGCCGGTAGCCCGCGCGCACCATCTGTACCTGGATGCGTCCGAAGAGAGAGAGCGACTCGGACTCGTCGGGCAGGGCGCCGCGGCTGCCGATCTCCTCGGCCCGGTGCTGGGCGACGCCGTCGAGCGCCGCCGACGCGCGCAGCTCCGGCACCGCGGCGGCGCGGCGCTCGGCGTTCACCGCGGCGGCGAGGCGCCGGCGCAGCTCGGGGAGGTCCGCAGGCGCGGAAGCAGGCGCGGGCTTGGCGGGTGCGGCCGGGGCGGGGCCGGGTGCGGCCTGGGCGGCCGGCGTCCGGGCCGTCGGGCCTCCGGGTGGCGCCGAGGGCTGATCGTGAAGCGGCGCTCCGGAGAGCTGGAGAGAAAGCAGAACGCGGAGCAGCCAAACGATCTGCAAGGAGATCATGAGAGTGACGCGGGGCTCCCACCGCGGAGATAGCCAGGTGTGGGCGCCCCGAGATTGCCTGTCGGCGCCTTCATTGCTATCATTGAAGGCAATGGAGGCATCATGAGTCAGCTCACCGTGAGGAATCTTGATGCGCGCCTGGTACGACGGTTGAAGATCCAGGCAGCGGAACATAACCGTTCGGCAGAAGCCGAGCACCGGGCCATCCTCGAGGCCGCGCTCGGCTTCGGCTCTTCCGCCGCGGACTTCTGGGACCGGGCCGCCGCGCTGCGCATTGCGACTCGTGGGCGGGCCGCCACGGACAGCACGGCGCTGCTTCGCGCCGACCGTGATCGAGTGCCTGCGCGGCAATGACGGGCACCCTGGTGGTCGATGCCTCGGTCGTCCTGAAGTGGGTGGTCGAGGAGGAAGGGAGCACGGCGGCCGCCGCCCTGCGCGCTAGCCCCCTGGCCGCTCCCGAGCTCCTGCTGGAGGAGTGCGCGAACGTCCTGTGGGTCAAGCAGCGGCGGGGAGAGCTGACGTCCGACGAGGCAAGGGAGCGTCTGCGCCTTCTCTTCGAAGCACCCGTCCAACTCGTGCCTTCGGTAGGTCTCCTCAACCGCGCGCTTGAGCTTGCCATCCAGCTGGACCAGACCGTCTACGATTGTATCTACCTGGCGCTCGCTCTCCACCTCGACGGTCAGCTGGTCACGGCCGACCGGCGGCTTGCCGAGGCCAGGCGCCGCGATCCCGACCTGACTGGCCGCGTGCGCCTGCTACAGGAGTAAATCGTCCCTGCGATGGTTCGGTTGCAGCCCGCTCGACCTTGAAGGTTCCAGGCCGCCCCCAGGGTCCCGCCATCCGGGACCTTGAATGGCGATGGCAAGCCTGACATCGTGGTCACCGACGGCGCGACGAAAGCGCCGCGACCGGGCCGCTCAGCGGGTGCCGCCCGGCTTGACGGCGAGGCGCACGTGGCCGGCCTTGACCAGCTTCCAGAAGACCATCAGGGCGTCGATCTGCGGCATCGGCGTGATCTTGATGATCGATTGGATGTCGTAGGTGCCGTTGATGCGGGTGAGCATGAAGCCTTCCTGCGGCGAGATCTTGGCCGTGGTCAGCTGCTCCATGCTGGCGCCGAGCTGCGGGATCGAGGTGAGGCGGATGCCGTCCGCCTCGATCTCCTCGCGGATGCGCTTCTCGCCCTGGTTGAGCGCCTCCTGCACCTCGCGGTTCTCGGGCTCCAGGCTGCGGGCCGCGCGCAGGTGCCGCAGCGTGGCGTCGAAGTTCTTCTCCTCCAGATAGATGCGGGCGGCCTCCAGGAGCGAGGTGGCGGACAGGGCGGCGATGCCGGCGGTGGTGTGGCCGCCGCCGCCTCCGCTGCCGGCGCCGCCGTTGTTCTGCGCCTGGGCGCTCCAGCGCGGCTTGATGATCTTGAGCGCGCCCAGCTGATACTGCTCGAACAGCACGCGGCAGACGTGGAACTCGGAGGAGTGGGTCTGGAGGCGGATCTCCTCGACCGTCCGCTCGTCGTCGACCAGCTCCAGGATGCGGCGCTCGGCCGGCCGCGCGCGCTCCAGGTCGAGCTCGCGCAGGGTCACCGGGATGGCCTCCTGGGTGGGGATCAGCTGGCGGATGCGCCGCCATTCGTCGACCCGCTGCACGCCCTCCATGACGATGGCGGTGACGTCCAGGCTCATCGGCACCATCGCGCTCTCGGGCAGCACGTCGTCGAGGAAGCGGAAGTCGGCCTCGGTCCAGGAGAAGATGTCGTAGATGCTCTCCTCCGCCTTGAAGCGCAGCATGCGGTGGAGGTCGTTCTCGCGCAGGGCGCCGGTGGTGACCAGGATCTTGCCCAGCAGAGTGCGGGTCTTCTCCTGCAGCTCGATCGCCTTCGACAGCTCGATCTCGCTGATCAGCCCCTGGCTCACCAGGAAGTGCCCCAGGTACTCCTCGGGCTTGGAGGACGACGAGGAGAGGATGCGCCCGTCCTTGAAGAAGATGCGCTTCTCGACCTTGCCGCTGTTGATCTCCAGCGTGCCGCTCTTCTTGCTCTGCGACAGCCATTGCAGCAGCTCCTCGAGCTGCATGGTGCGGAGATTGCCGACGATTCCCATGGCGTGGCGTGGCGGTTATCCGCGGCGGAACCGGCAGACGTCGGCGCAGGGGAGGCCGTGGGGGCCGCGGGTCATCAGCTCATCCTCGGGCCCGCGTCGTCCCAATCTGCCCCTGGTAGTGGCTGCGCGAACCGGGCTCGCCGTAGGCGACCTCGGGCTCCGATTCCATGGAGATGAAGATCAGCTGCGCGATGCGCCGCCCGGCTTCGAGGACGAAGGGCTCCGGCCCGAGGTTCTGCAGCTCGAGCGTGATGTTGCCCTCGAAACCCGGATCGCACCAGCCGGCCATCGAGTGATTGATCCACAGCCGGCCGAGCGTCGACTTGAGCTTGAGGTCGCAGGCGACGGTGCGCGGGATGCGCACGTTCTCGATGGTCGAGGCCAGCACCACCTCGCCCGGAAAGAGCTTGACCCGCGAAGCGCGGAACTCCTGCGGCTCGCGGGTCGGGCAGATCCAGTGGTCGCTCACCCGCACGTCGTAGCTGGCGGAGTTGATCTGCGCCTCCTCGAAGGGCTCCACCCCGCCCTCCTGCCCCCAGCGGCGGATCCAGTGATCCGGCTTGATCAAGCGGCACCCGCGGTCATACGAAGCGCACCGGCGTCGTCACCTGCTCGCGGTGGATGGTATCGACGAAGCGGATGATCCGCCGCGACAGCGACATGAAGAGGGTCGAGGTGCGGCAGCCGCCGCCGAAGAAGCGCACGCCCTTGAGCAGCTCGCCGTCGGTGACGCCGGTCGAGCTGAACAGGATCTCGCTGCCCGGCGCCAGGTCCTCGGTGTGATAGGTGCGGTTGTCGTCCTCGATGCCCAGGGCGCGCAGGCGCTCCTGCTGCTCCGGGTTGACCGCCTTGAGGCGCGCCTGGATCTCGCCGCCCAGGCAGCGCATGGCGGCGGCGGTGATGACGCCCTCGGGGGCGCCGCCGATGCCCAGCACGGCGTGGACCCCGGTGCCGCGCACCGCCGCCGAGATGCCGGCCGAGAGGTCGCCGTCGGGGATCAGGCGGATGCGGGCGCCGGCCTTGCGGATGTCGCCGATGAGCTGCTGGTGGCGCTCGCGGTCGAGCACCACGATGGTGAGGTCGGAGATGCGGCGGCCGAAGGCGGTGGCGATGTTGCGCAGGTTCTCGGCCACCGGCGCGTCGATGTGGATGTGGCCGCGGGCCGTCGGCCCGACGACGATCTTGTCCATATAGATGTCGGGAGCGTGCAGCAGGCCGCCGCGCTCGGCGGCGGCGAGCACCGCGATCGAGTCGGGCGCCCCCAGGGCGCAGAGGTTCGTGCCCTCCAGCGGATCGACCGCGATGTCCACCTCGGGGAACGAGCCGGGAGGCTTCCCGCCCTCCGGGCGGCCGGCGCCAAGCTCCTCGCCGACGAAGAGCATCGGCGCCTTGTCGCGCTCGCCCTCGCCGATCACCACTCGCCCGGTCATGGGCAGCGAGTCCATCTCCCGGCGCATCGCCTCGACCGCCACCTGGTCGGAGTGCCGGCGGTTGCCGAAGCCCATGGTCTTGGCGGCGGCGATGGCCGCCTGCTCGGTGACGCGGATGAAGTCCTGCTCCAGCAGCTGGTCGAGGACCATGTCAGCGCACCCCCCCGGCCAGCGCGGCGGCGGCGGTGTCGGGCGCCGCGGCCGGCGGGTCTCCCTGGGCTCCGGGCACCGGGGGCGCCGGGGGCGCCCGCGGTGCCCGGAGC
>JASLEW010000275.1 GCA_030150965.1 Thermoanaerobaculia bacterium
CGCCGCCGCCGCGCAGACCGGCGACGAGGGCGTCAGCCCGTAGTTGTTGGGAGCGCCCTGCTGCACCTCGTCGCCGTAGGCCACGGCGCCGAGCGACACCCGCCAGCCGAGGCCCGCGTTCGAGCAATGGCTCGGCGCCGAATCGTTGGCGGTCGAGAGCTTGCCGGTGCCCGGGTCGGTGTACTGCACGTCCCAGACGTCCCAGGGGTTCGAGTTCGCCACCAGCAGCAGCCGGTACGAGAAGGACCCGCCGACCGGATAGGCGGCGTTCAGCGGGATGGAGACGGTCAGGGCGCCGTTGAACAGGTTGACGTTGTCGACGTTGCCCACCTGGAAGACCTGGTTCACGTCCACGCCGCCCTGGGTGTTGGGGTGCGGATCGGCCAGGGCTGGCCGGACGCCGAGGGTCAGGAGTGCCGCGATGAGCAGGAGCGGCGTGCGGCGCGGCTTCACGGTTGAGCTCCCACGGTCAGGGTGGCCACGTCCATGGTCCTGGGATGCACGACGGCCGCGTACTCCTGCACGTCGCGGCCGACCCCGAACCAGACCACGGTCCCCGCAGGCGTCATGCCCTGCGCCTGCACCGCCTGCACCGAGAAGCTCAGGACAGGGCCCGGTTGCAGTGCGGGCTGCGCTCCCCCTCGTAGGGCGAGGTTGCTGCTCAGAAGCGCCATCAACGCCACTCTCACCGGGACTTCGAGGCCCAGCCTCATCAGTATTCCTCCATCAACGATTCTAATTCTCTACGAGCGAGGGTGTCATCTCGTTTGGAGCCGCCAGAGCGAGGGCTGATCTCCCGGCCGGCGACCGGCGCCATGGAACTCGGCTCGGCTCGATCCGGGAGGTCAGCCGTCGCGATCCCCGCGATCGTCGCGGCCGGCGGGCGTAGAATGAGCTGAAACAGTGTCAGCAGGTCCGTGCCGGGCCGGGCGCGCCCGGCCCGGCTGGGCAACGCCCCACGGACCGCGAGCCCCGAGGAGATCCGCATGTCCGAGAGCAACCCCATCGTCCGTTGCGCCATCCACCCCGCGGTCGGCATCGCGCGGATCGGCAATGCCCCGGCCGACGAGTACTACCTGGCGCCGGAGGTGCCGGGCCGCGCCGCCGAGCCGGGCCCGGCAGGCTACAAGAACCGGCAGGGCCAGGTGCGCAAGGAGGCCGCGCGCTTCCGCGTCTACGGCTACGACGCCCGGGGCAACGTGGTGCGCGAGATCACCGCCGCCGATGCCGAGATCACCTGGGAGGTCCACCTCGCCAACCGCAAGGCGGCCTGGTACAAGTTCGCCAACGCCATGGACCTCAAGCAGTACGCCCTCTCCACCACCTACCGCAACGCGGTGGTGACCGGCGCCTCGCGCCAGGCGCTGGTGATCGATCCGGGGCCGGTCGAGATCAGCGGACAGAACGTGAGCGGTCCGCGGTACCGCTTCGACCTGGGATTCATCCGCTTCGGCGACGGCGGCCCGATCCAGGTGCCGCTCGGCGAGCTGCGCACCGACGAGGATGGCCGGCTCCTGGTCCTGGGCGGCGACGGCCACTCGGCCTCGGCCACCAACCAGCCGGCGGTCACCTTCGCCAACAACGAGGGCTGGTATGACGATGTCTCCGATGGTCCGGTGCGCGCCACGGTGCGGCTGGCGGACGGCTCCGCCACCCTGACCGCCGAGCCGGCGATGGTGGCGGTCACGCCTCCCAACTTCGGACCCGGCCTGCACGGCGTCGTCACCCTCTACGACGTGATCCACGACCTGTTCCGCCGCCAGGAGTGGCTCCCCGCCGCCGGCCCGGTGCGCTTCTGGGAGGACGTCTTCCCCATCCTCGCCCGCATGGTCGAGACGCAGTGGGTGAACCTCGGCGCCTATCTCCTCTTCGGCCCCGGCTCGCCGGGCAACCTCCTGGAGCCGGAGCTGCTGGCGCGCCTGGCCGATCCCGGGCCGGAGTCGCGCCCCGAGCGCGAGCGCGTGTTGCGGATGTTCCGCCGGCCTCCGCCGCCCTGGGACGGCCCGGGCGCCCGCGCCCGCCTGCCGCCGCCCCAGCCCTCGCTGCTGCCGCCGTTCTACGGCGACGGCTTCGGCGAGTACACCGACATCGCGATCGATGAGCTGGCCCTGACCCTCACCCAATACGAGCGGCTGGAGCGCTGGGCGGCGGGCGACTTCGTGCCCGGCGAGCGCCGGCGGCCGCCCGCGGGCGTCGAGGAGCTGCCGCTCGCCGAGCAGCCGGCGGCGCTCGACCGGGCGCCGCTCGAGGACTGCCTGGGAGGGCCATTCCATCCCGGCATCGAGCTCACCTGGCCGATGCGCGTGCCGCGCATGTGGCAGCCGCCGCGGGAGGCGGGCGGCCTCCCCTTCCGGCTGCGCATCCTGCCCCCCGGCGAGAGCCCGCGCGACGACTTCGGCGCCGTGCTGACGCCGGAGGTCTGCCTGGGACCCGGCGGCCCGCTCACCGCGAGCGGCCCGGGCACCCTGACGCGCTGGCTCGGCATCCCCTGGCAGACGGACGAGGCGAGCTGCCTGGCGGGATACGACTTCTCGACCTACCTGCCGCTGCCGTCCTTCTGGGCGGCGCGGGTGCCCAACGACGTGCTGTCGCTCCAGGCCTTCGACCAGGCGACCGAGCCGGCGCTGCCCCACGTGCAGCGGCTCAAGAACTTCGCCCACCGCCAGTTCTGGCTGCGCGACCTCCAGGGCTCCGGCTACCAGGCGCGCATCAACAACATGGTCAAGGAGTGGAGCCTCCTGGGCATCGTCGCCGAGCGCCCGGCGCCGCCCGGCGAGCCGCAGCCGGGGCTGCCGGAGCGCTACTGGGTGGAGACCGGCCGCGACCGCTCCTTCAGCGACGCCGACCCCACCTGGATCCAGCTGCTGATGGTCGAGGGGCTGGCGCCGGACGAGCGGCGGGGCGAGCCGCTGCTGCGCGCGGCGCGGTCGAAGGCCGCCATCGCGGCGGCGGAGGAGAAGCCGCCGGCCGAGGTGGTCCATCCGCGGCGGCGGCAGCTGCGCCAGGATCAGCGCTGAGCGCCACCCCCCGCGCGGCCTCCCCCGGGGCCGCCCAGCCTCGGGTGGCGGTCGTGGGGGGAGGCCCCGCCGGCGCGGTGGCCGCCCTCGTCCTCGCCCGGCGCGGGCTGTGCGCCACGGTGCTCGAGGCGCGCGCCGGCCCGGCGGCCAAGCCCGGCGAGACGCTGCCGCCGAGCCTCGCGCCGCTGCTGCGCCGGCTCGGGCTCGACGGCGCGCTGACGTCGGACGGCCATCTCCGCTCGCAGGGCAACCGCGCCTTCTGGGGCTCGGCGGCGGCGGCCGAGAGCCCCTTCCTCGCCAACCCGCAGGGACCCGGCTGGCACGTGGACCGCGGCCGCTTCGAGGCCCGCCTGGCCGAGGCCGCCGTGGCGGCGGGCGCCGTCTGGCGCCGCGGCTTCCGGCTGCGCCGCTGCACCCCCACGGCCGGCGGCGGCTGGCGCCTGGAGGTGAGCCGTCCGGCGGGTGACGAGGCGCTGGAGGCGGATTTCGTCGTCGACGCGACCGGCCGGCCGGCACGCCTGGCGCGCCGCCTGGGTGCGCGGCGGCTGCGTTACGACCGCCTGGTGGGCGTTGCCGCACTGCTCGCCGCGCCCAGACCGGCCGTGGACACCTACACCATGGTCGAGGCCGTCGCCGAGGGCTGGTGGTACTCGGCGTTGCTCGCCGACGGCCGCCTGGCCGTGGCCCTGCTCGGCGACGGCGACCTGCTGCCCCGCCCGCTGCTCGGCCGGCGCGGCGACGCCGGCCTCTGGCTGCGGCTCCTCGGCCGCACGGCGGCCACCCGCGAGCGGGTGGAGGAGCACGGCTACCACCTGATCGCGCCGCCGCGCGCGGCGCCGGCCGAGAGCTCGCGGCTCGACGCGATCGCCGGCCGGCGCTGGCTGGCGGTGGGCGACGCCGCCGCGGCCTACGATCCGCTCTCTTCCCACGGCGTCGCCTCCGCCATGGGCTCCGGCTACTACGGCGGCCAGGCGATCGCCGATCTCCTGGCCGGCCGCGAGGAGGCCCGTGCTGCCTACCTGGAAGTGATGCAGCGCGCCTACGGCGGGTACCTCGACCTGCTGCGCGCGCATTACGCGCACGAGCGCCGCTGGCCGGGCTCGGCCTTCTGGCAGCGGCGGCACACGGCCGGGTTCGGGTTGGAGGTGCTCGGGACCTGAGACGCCGCCGCCGGCGCTGGCGGCAGCCGGCCATGCCGACGGGCGCGGAGGCAGCGGCAGCCGCCACGCCGACGGGCGCGGAGACGCTGGCGGCCAGCTACGCCGACGGGATCCGGAGGCAGCGGTGCCTCACGCGCCGGATCTCAGGCGCACCGCGCCGGACCGGATCGAACCGCGAATCGCCGAGCAGGCCAGTCTGGGGAACAGGAAGAGAGGAGAGACGGAAGCTGGTAGCGCATACGGGATTCGAACCCGTGTTACCGGCGTGAGAGGCCGGCGTCCTGGACCCCTAGACGAATGCGCCGCACGTCCCAGAACAGGGCGAACGGTAACATAGCCGGACAGGAGCCTTCAACCGGGCGGACCTCGAAGCCCTTGCGGCGCCGCGGCCCGATCCGGCGCCTCTCGGGGGCCACGCCGGCAGGAGCTCCACCGGTTGCGGCCGGCGGCTTTCGGTGAGATCCTCTTCTTGTCCCGGTACTTACTTTCCGTCTGGATGCCCTCCAGACCGCTGGCATGGGGAGCAGAGTTTGCGCTTGGGGTTGAAGCTGGTCGCCGCCAACGGCAGCCTGGCGGTCGCCGTGCCGGCAGGGCGCACCCTGGTCGTCGGGCGCTCGCCGGCCTGCGACGTGCCGATCCGCGACCTGACCGTCTCACGGCACCACGGCGAGATCGAGGCCGGGGCGGGCGGCCTGCGCATCCGCGATCTGGGATCGACCAACGGCACCTTCGTCAACGGCGCGCGCATCAGCGAGGGCGTGGCGGCGCCGGGGGCGCGCGTGGCGTTCGGCAAGGTGGTCTTCCAGGTGGTGGAGGAACGCACCACCGAGGCGTCCTACCCGCATCTGGGCGGCGACCGTCCCGAGGAGGGGGAGGGCGAGGCCGGCGGCGAGCGCCGGCTGCTGGTGGTCAGCCAGGTGCGCGCCCAGGGCACGGCCGACCTGGGGCGGCTGCTGGCTCCGGAGCGCCCGGACTCCGGCGGTCCCGCCCTGCGCGTGCGCGGCGTCACCACCGCCGAGCGCCGGGCCGCCGCCCAGGCGCTGCTGGTGGAGGTCGCCAAGGAGCTGTCGCAGCAGGGCGAGCCGGCGCGGCTGCTCGACAAGACGGCGCGCCTGGTGCTCCAGGTGATGAACGTCGAGGGCGTCGAGATCCTGACCCTGGGCGACGGCGACGAGATGGTGCCGCGGGTGAGCAAGATCCGCCCCGGCAGCGCCGCCTCGGGTCCACGGGTGCCGGCGGCGATGGCGCGCAAGGCGATGGCGGAGCGGGTGGCGGTGCTGGCGGCGGACACGGCGGCCGCCGGCACGAGCGGTGCCGACGCC
>JASLEW010000296.1 GCA_030150965.1 Thermoanaerobaculia bacterium
GTATTCGCTTGCCCTCCGGCTCCCTGGCGGCGTTGCGCCTCCTCACCGTAGTCCCTGCTACGCTTGCGTCGGCGCGCCTGGCCAGGAAGCCGGATTGCGGCGCGACTACCATGCGAACTAACCGTGCGGAACACTAGCGAGGAGACTGAGCCATGGAATGGCGCGGCGTCTTTCCGGCGGTCACCACCCCGTTCCTGCCGGACCTGTCGGTCGATCTCGCTTTCCTTCGCCGCCACGTCGATTGGCTGATCGGCCACGGCTGCCGCGGCATCGTGCCGCTGGGGTCGCTCGGCGAGGGAGCCACCCTCGGCGGCGAGGAGAAGGGCGCGGTGATCGCCGCCTGCCGGGAGGCCGCGGCCGGCCGCGTGCCGGTGGTGCCCGCGGTCGCGGCGCTCTCCACCGCCGAGGCCGTCGCCCTGGCCCGCACCGCGGCCGGCCTCGGCTGCGACGGCCTGATGGTGCTGCCCCCCTACGTCTACGTGGGCGACGGCCGCGAGACCGCCGCCCACCTGCGGGCGGTCATCGGCGCCACCAGCCTCCCCTGCATGCTCTACAACAACCCGATCGCCTACCGCACCGACGTCACCCCCGCCGAGGTCGCCGCCCTCTGCGCGGACCTGCCCAACCTGGCGGCGGTCAAGGAGTCGAGCGGCGACGTGCGGCGGGTCAGCGCCATCCGCGCCCTGCTCGGCGACCGCCTCGCCGTGTTCATGGGAGTGGACGACCTGCTGGTCGAGGGCGTGGCCGCGGGAGCGACCGGCTGGATCGCCGGCCTGGTGGATGCCCTGCCGGCGGAGTCGGTGCGCCTCTTCGACCTCGCCGCCGCCGGGCGCCGGGACGAGGCCCGCGAGCTCTACCGGTGGTTCCTGCCGCTGCTGCGCCTCGACACGGTGCCCAAGTTCGTGCAGCTCATCAAGCTCGTGCAGGCCGAGGTCGGCATGGGCGCCGAGACCGTCCGCCCGCCCCGCCTGCCGCTCGCCGGCGCCGAGCGCGACCAGGCGCTGGCCCTCATCCGCGGCTGCCTGCAGCGGCGGCCGGCGCTATAGGGAGATGCGCATGCCCCCGAGTCTTCTCTTGCTGGCCGCCGGCATCGGCGTGATCGCCGGCCTCCGTTCCGTCACCGCTCCCGCCGCCGCGAGCTGGGCGGCGCGCCTCGGCTGGATCCACCTGGCCGGAACCGGCCTGGCCTTCATGGGCAGCCTGCCCGCCGTCGCGATCCTCTCGCTCCTCGCCGTCGGCGAGCTGGTGGTCGACAAGCTGCCCACCACCCCGGCCCGCACCTCGCCATTCCCGCTCTCCGGACGCATCCTCCTGGGCGCGCTCGCCGCCGCCACGTTGACCGCCGGGGCCGCGGGTGCCGCCGGGGCTGGCGGCGCTGGCAGCGTGGGCGCCGGCGCCCTCTGCGGCGCCGCGGGCGCCCTGCTCGGCACCTTCGGCGGCTACCAGGCCCGCACCCGCCTGGTCCGCGCCCTGGGCGTGCCCGATCTCGCCGTCGCCCTCGCCGAGGACCTCGTCGCCGTCGGCGGCGCGTTCCTCATCGCCTCTCGCTGCTGAGCGCCCCATCCGGCCGCCGTCCCCTCCTCGGCCGGGCGCATACGCAATCCCCCCGCGTGCGGCCCGGTGCCTGGCGCCGCCCTCGTTGTGGTAGCGTCAAGTCTTGGCGTGATCGACAGTTGCCCGGCACGGCCGCCTCCGGCCGCCGGGCCGCAACTCGCTTCGGCCTCCTCGTCAAAGGCGGGTGTGAGACATGACCGACGTCTCGGCTCTTCCCCTCCTGCTGCGCCGCTTGCTCCGCGCGGCCCGCCTCTCGGGTCCGCCCCTGCTCCTCGCCTCGGCCCTCGCCTCCCCCGTCCCCGGCGCCGCCCAATCGGCCGAGGAGCGGTCCCCGCTCGCCGACACCGAGCTCAAGAAGCTCTCGATCGAGGACCTGATGGAGATCGACGTCACCTCGGTCTCCAAGCGGCCGGAGAGGCTCTCCCAGGCGGCGGCCGCGGTCTTCGTGCTGACGGCGGACGACATCCGCCGCTCCGGCGCCTTCACCCTGCCCGACGCCCTCCGCCTGGTGCCCGGCCTGCAGGTGGCCCAGGTCGATGCCCAGACCTGGGCGATCAGCGCCCGCGGCTTCAACACCAACTCCGCCGACAAGCTGCTGGTGGTCATCGACGGCCGGACCGTCTACTCGCCGCTCTTCGCCGGCGTCTTCTGGGACGCGGTCGACGTCCAGCTCGCCGACGTCGAGCGGATCGAGGTGATCCGCGGCCCCGGGGCCGCCCTCTGGGGCTCGAACGCGGTCAACGGCGTCATCAACGTCATCACCAGGCGCGCCGCCGACACCCAGGGCGGCCTGGTCGAGGCCGGCAGCGGCCTGCACGAGCCGGGCTTCGGCGCCGTGCGCTATGGCGGCAGAGACGGCGATCTCGCCTGGCGCCTCTACGGCAAGTACTTCGACGACCCGCCCATGGTCCTCGCCGACGGCAGCAACGCCGCCGAGCCGCTGCGCCGCGGCCAGGGCGGATTCCGCTCCGACTGGACGCCGGCCGGCGCCGCCGACTCGCTGACCCTGCAGGGCGACATCTACAAGGGCCTGATCGGCCTCGGCGGCGGCAACCTCCTCGGCCGCTGGAACCACCGCTTCGCCCCCGACTCCGAGCTGAGCCTGCTGACCTAAGCCGACTTCACCCGGCGCCGCGACCCCAACGTCTACGAAGAGCACCGCCGCACCTTCGACCTCGAGCTCCAGGACCACTACACCGGCTGGGAGCACCAGGACCTCGTCTGGGGGCTGGGATACCGGGCCACCGGCGACCACCTGGTCGACAGCAGCCTGATCGCCTGGGTGCCCGACCAGCGCACCCTGGAGCAGGAGAGCGCCTTCGGCCAGGACACCATCTCCTTTCTCGACCGCCGCCTGCGCCTGATCCTCGGCTCGCGCTTCGAGGTCAACACCCTCGACCACTTCGAGCCCGAGCCCACCGTCCGCCTCTCCTGGACGCCCGACGACCGCGAGACCCTGTGGGGCGCGGTGTCGCGCGCCGCGCGCGTGCCCACCCGCCTCGACGAGGACGTGCGCATCCTCGCCGGTCCGCTGGTCCTCATCCGCGGCAACCCGGACTTCAAATCCGAGATCGTGACCTCCTACGAGCTCGGCTACCGCATGCAGCCGCACCCGGCCCTCTCCTGGGACCTGGCCACCTTCTACGACCTCTACAGCCGGCTGCGCACCCAGGAGCCGCCGCCGGCCGGCCTGCCCATCGGCGTCGGCAACCGGCTCGACGCCACGACCTACGGCGCCGAGCTGGCGGTCAACTACCAGATGACCCGCTTCTGGCGCTGGACCGCCAGCGCCTCGCTCCTCCACGAGAACCTCCTCCTCCTGCCCGACAGCCGCGATCCGTCCGGCGGCACGGAGAACGGCGACGACCCGCGCTACCAGACCGCGCTCCGCGCCAGCCTCGACCTGCCCCGCCGCGTCGAGCTCGACGCCACCCTGCGGCGGGTCGACAGCCTGCCGCTGCCGCCGGTGCCCGCCTACACCGAGCTCGACCTGCGCCTCGGCTGGCGCCCGGTGACCCGGCTCGAGCTGGCGCTCGTCGGCCGCAACCTCCTGCACGCCCACCACCCCGAGTTCGGGCCCGACGACCCGAGCCGGGAAGAGGTCCAGCGCACCTGCTACGGAACGGTGGCTTGGCACTTCTGACCTCCGCCGGCGTCGCCACCCCCGCGAGCTCGGTTCGCCGGACG